>NZGN01000098.1:0-14002 GCA_002691045.1 Marinovum sp. | reverse complement strand
GTCCCTGCCAATCTGTCCAGAGCTTCGGAAAGGGCTGTATAATCTTTGCCCCCTACTCCTCTATTGGTGAAAACCAGCAAATCCTTGCTATTGATACGCACGCGCCTATCAACCTTCTCACCACGTTTCAGCTTTTCCATGATTTGCGATATGCAATAAATCAAAATATCCTTGTCATAGATAGTGGCCAGCCCTTTTACGCTTGGCGTTATCTCAAGGTAATTGTCGTTATGTTCGTATCGTCTGATACCAATATCAGGCTTTTTTGAAAGCGCATAAAATGGATGTTCCATTTGTGGCATAATGTCCTTTAAGGCTGCATCAGCCACATCGCAAATGAACAATTCCTTTTGCGGGTGTCTATCTGGTATTAGCTGCCCTATTGTAATATCTTCCATTTTATTCTCATTCGGGGTATTAGGAACGATAAGCAGTTTCGGGGCATTAAGAACACCTGTCAAGTAGTTTCGGGGTATTAGGAACGTTTCATCGGGGTATTAGGAACAAAGTTTCGGGGTATTAGGAACAATTTGCTAAAAAAATGAAGTTTTTTTATTTAAATATCAGTAATTTAGCTGGCTGTGGATAAGTCGTAACACTTTATTTAACACATATATTTAACACATAGACAGAGATTGTGGATAAGTCGCCTTGATGGAAAACCCTAACGGGTTTACGCACAAGAGCTTGGATAACTGCTTTGCAGTTACCCACTTACCACACAACCACAACAATTTTGGTGTTTTTTTTCTTTGTTATTTATTATTGCGCAGCCTACGGCTGCACTTTTTTAAGTTAGGTATTTTCAGGATTGCCAAAGCAATGGCTTTAGTAAATTTGCAATCAAAGGATTTTCACCCTATATGTATTTTACGGTACAGGCTGAGGAGCCGATGACCGTGGATTATACGAAGCAAATAGCTTTGGAGTAGGGGAGCTATACGCTTCCCTACTTACCACGGAGCAAAACCGAAACATCTAAAACATTTGCTTTCCAAGAGGTGCTATATGGCATCTCTTTTTCATTAAGCGTAAAGTCGAATATGCGGCGATTTCAGTCGATTCGATTTTTTTTATTGATAAATTCCACCGTAAACAAATAAAAAGGACTGTAGAGGCTTTAAAATCGCCTTAGCATTTGTTGAGTTTAGGTGAAGTTATGGACTATGCAAAATCAGTGGAAGAAGCTAGCCGTGAAGTAGAAGAGCGGGGCAGGCAATCTCGAAGAAGAGCGGAAGAACATAAAAAAGATTGTTTAAGAAACATGAAACAATTTCTTAAACCGCATCAAGTTTCAGAATTAGAAAAAATCATAGCAACAAATCCTAGCCTTGGCGGGAACGGTTTAGCCAAAATTAGAAATATTTTTCTTAATCAAGATAAAGAGGAAGCCGCCAAATTAGATAGTGCCGAACACAGAGAAAAACTACGCAAAAACCTTACACCTGAAAAACTCAATGAAATTGAAAAAAAGTATCAAAATAAAATCGCAGTATTTAAAACGCGGGTAGTTAAACAGTGTTATCCATACTATGACGATAGGAAAAGCCATTTTGTATATGTTTATAATGGACAGTATTTAGCGGACTATATCGAAGAAGGTGAAAGACCGTTAACTGATATGTCCCGCAAGGAAAAAGCTATTTTATGTGCTGCTGAAATGATGCATTGCGGGGGCGTGTTGCCTTATTCTGAATATCAGGAAATAAGGCATCTAATGGTTTTTAATGGCGGAAAAAATGGCGAGGTTATTTATGATTTCTATATCCATGGTGAAGAGCCAGAAAAATGCGATAAAGCCCATGTCGGTTTTACCAAAGCCTTAAATGCACTTAACGCATATCTAGCAACAAAACCCGATGATTTATTGGCAAAACGGCTTGAAAGGTTATTTAAAAAAGGTAAATCTTTAATGGAATTGGTTGATATACCTACATCTAAAATACTGTCTAATAAACCAAGCCCATATAATATTTTTCTTGGTAATACGGAACAAACACCAGTTTTTTATAACGGTGACAAAGGTATTTTAACCCTTGCACCACAAGGTTCAGGCAAATCACTGTGCGGAATAATTCCAAATTTAAAACGTTTTCAAGGTTCTGCTGTTGTTCTCGATATTAAAGGCGAGTGTTATGATTATACGGCTGAAATTCGTAAGAATTTTGGCCGTGTTTTTATTTTTGATTTAGACGACCCAAAAGCAAGCCATTCATATAACCCTTTAGCACAGCTCTCACGTGACCCATTCGAGTTATGGCGCGATGCTGAATACATGGCTAACTTGCTTATTCCACCTTCTCAAAAGGGGTATAATCAATGGGATGATATGGCCAAAAAATACGTACGTCTTGTTGTTGCATATGTTTTGATCGAATACAAAAACCCATCTATGGATGAGGTTTTTGCGCTTACAGCGGGTGAAGACGTTGAAAAAATGCTTGCGCGTATCATGGCAGATAAAAAGCAGGGGGAGCATAAATATCTTAAATCAATGCACCAAGTTGCAAAGAAATATTGGGATTTGTTGAAAAGTGCGAAAGCGGGTAATTCGGATGCACAGTGGAACGGTTTACTTTCAACGGCCAATGATGCATTGGAACAATGGAATGACGAATATGTTCGTCATATAACAACACATAGTGATTGGAAGCCCGAAGACATTCGGGAGACTGGAACAACCCTTTATATTCGTGTCTCAGAAGAAACATTAAAGGCTTACAACTCTGTTTTACGTGCCATCATAGGCCAGCTTATGAGGGCACTACAAAGACGCGGCCAGCAAGAAATTTTTGAAACAACACAAGCCCCGATTTTTTTCTTTTTAGATGAATTTACAGCACTTGGAGAAATTGAAGAATTTCCCGCAGCACTGGAAAGAGGTCGTAGCCGTGGCTTGCGCCTCTGGCTTGTAACTCAAAGTTTTCAGCAAATGCGAAAAGCTTTTCCCAATAGCTATGAAACTTTGCACGATCTTTCAGGCGTGGAAATGTATATGCAACCTAATGATAAAGATGCACAGGCAATTTCTAAACGACTTGGAACACAGGAAAATATCATGGACGGTAAAGCCGAACCTATTCTTACACCTGCTGAACTTTCAGGCCGTAAATGTGAGAATAAAATTATCGCCTTTGTGCGCGGTGAAGATGCCTTAATTATGGATAGGGTATTTGATAGCGATATTGATTATTCCTGCCTGTAGTATCCGCTTTTTGGACATACCGAGGTAATTTGCCCTGCGTAGCCTGTCAACGGTTGCCCGTTGTGGCTATCGCATACTTGCTTTTTATTATGAAATTGTATACTTTGTAGATAGCTTTAGAGCGCACTTATGGGTTTGTACCAAACCCGCGCTAGAAAGCTTCTTTTTTTGCGAGGTTTTCACATGGCTATATTTAGCCTAAATCATAAACACGTTGGCAAAGTAGGGCAGAAACACCCCTACACAGCCGCCGCCCATGTTCGATACATAACCCGTTCAAAAGCATGTTCACAGGTTATGGCCGAACGTATGCCCGAAGATACAAAACAGGCTCAAAAGTGGTTTTGTAATCAAGAAGACGTTGACCGTAAAAACGCCCGTATCTGCGATAAAGTTATGTTGGCTTTGCCGAAAGAATTAACGGCCACGCAGCAACATGAACTTGTACGGGAGTTTGCGGAAAACATCACAAAAGGCCGCGCCGCATGGTTTGCGGATTTTCATGATAAGGACAAAGATCAGAACAACCCGCATTGCCATTTAGTTATTCGTGACCGTGATTTTGAAACCTTTAAGCGTGTTGCTGAACTTAGCGAGAAGGGTTCAACTGAACGCTTGCGTGAACAGTGGGAAACCCTTGCTAACAAAGCCTTACAAAAGGCTGGCAGTAAAGAGCGTATTGACCGCCGAACCCTCAAAGAACAGGGCATTGACCGCAAGCCCCAGATACACGAAGGGGTAAGGGCGCGTAAAATGCTTGAGGCTGGAAAAACACCAGAATCCAAAATTCTAAAATTTAGGAATGCTGTTACAGCCAAGCAGCCCGAACGGGCTATTGATTACCAAAAAATTGATAACGGCAAGACCCGTGCGGAGCATAACGCGCAGATCATCAACCTTGCTCAAAAGCGCAAGGAAAAAGGCTTGGAACAGTCATATAGCGAACGCCATATTGCCATTGGCCAAGCCATTAACGAAGTGCGTGCGGTTAGAAAGAAACTCGACCAAGAAGCCGATTTAGAACGTGCCGCGCAGAAACTTCTTGATGAACTCGAAGACGAGACAGAACACCAGAAATCTAAAGACAAGGGTAAGGATGACTGGCGTTTTTGATAGGTATTTTCAGGATTGCCAAAGCAATCAACTTTTAGATGGAAAGGTTTTATTATGAGCATGAACCCCTTTAATTTTGAGCATTATAAAAATATTCAAGCCTACGGAATATTGCGAGAATACAAAAAATTAGACCGTATCAACCGTAAGCAGGATATTACCCAGTCTCAAAAAAGAGAACTGGCGGCGGCCAGTTTGGATAAAATTAAAGTTTCAAAAGATAATTTACGGCTTATGCAAGAAAGCCGATCTTTACTTAACTATTTTAATAAAAAGAGAGAGCGTGACGCTATAAAACAAACCCGTTCACTATTTGCAGAGAATACACAGGAAGAAGAATTGGAGAAGAAAGCAAACGCTTTACTTATGGAGCTAGACCAAGATAGCCAACCTAAAAAACAAAAGGGGAAAGGGCGTTATTAGCCCCTTCCCTTATTTTGTCTCTACTGGTGGAAGATATAAGGGCAATCTAAGAACATCATATTTCAGTTCAAAAATTGCATTCTTAAAATCCCCTGCTCTGTCGTGAAATGGTTCATAAACATTATAAATAAACCACTCAGGATAGTTACGCTCACCTGAATTATAATATTTATAACCAAGCTTGATAAACGGCCATAGAAACGCATAAACAATGATTGTTTTCAGGTGTTCTAAGATCGTTGCAGGGTAATCCTCGAAGCGCAGAAAGCTTTTATATTTAATAAAGTTATTATTGGTCATAGGATTTTCTCCATAAAGATGTTTCAACATTACGTTGGCAATATTATGGAAATAAAAAATCAGATTTTAACCCCTGTAAAGCAAAAATATTTGCTTTGGTAATTCTACAAATACCTTGGGTGAATGGTCGAATGGCCAGAGGGCAAAGCCCTGCCCCGCAATAGCTGCATATTATAATATCAGGCGAAGCCCGTCACTGTTGCGGGGTTTCTATTGGTGTTTGTAATGCCGTTTCCTGCCCCGTAGAGACGTTTACAACGCCCAAACCATACAAACCCGCCCCAACTATAGCAACCAACACCAAAACGGCTACAACGGCTTTTATGGCCGTTTTGTCTTTTGGGGGTTCAGCAGGTAGTTCAGCCTTGATAGTTGTAACAGCTTCTTCTTTTTCCTGTTTTGGCTGATGCGTAAGCAAGAAAGTTTGTGCCTGTTCCCTCCATTTATCCCTATCTGTCTCTAGCTTTTCAACTTGTTCTTTGTAGAATTTTTTCATCTCTCTTTCAGCTTTAAGTTCAGCCTCTAAGATGCTGTTTTGTAAGGGTTCATTGCTGTTTGCTTGAACCGTTTTATTAAGTTCAGTTGAACGGGTTTTGTTGGGGTTTTGGTAATCGTTATTATACCATACAAGAAAATCGGCTTTGTCGATTTTATAGCCGCCCTGCGGTGTTTTTCCCTTTGTTGGTAAAGCCCCGCTTTTTATGGCTGTTGAGATAGTTCCCTTGCTTACTTCCCATTCCTTTGCGGCTTGGCTTAAGCTGATAAAATTAGACATGTTCAGACCCCGTTTTTTGCCCGTTTGGTTAAGGGGGCGCAATCTAGTTCAACAAACCCCTTCAATGAACATTCTATTTGAACCCCCCTTTTTCGTAAAGCGGTTTACTCCAAATAATCCCCAGACCCCACATTATGCAGCCCGTGGCTTGTGATGGTTTCGCCCATGTCCCATTTATCCCATTTTATAAATAGCTCTTTGTACTCAATATCTTTAAAGCCGCCGTGCTGTTGTTTATCTGGCCTATGAACAGTTTTAAATTCTGCGGTAAACCCCTTTTCCTTCAGGGTTTGAATGAGCGTTTTAGCGTAATGTGTGGCCGTGAGGTTTACAGGCTCTTCTTGTTCAATTTGTTTGTGGCTATAGCCTTTCCCTGCGGCCTTTCTGATGTCGTCTAATACCGTGGGTATGTCAAAGTACTTCTCGGCTATTTTATCGCGCACAGAGGCCGTAAAATCGGCCATCCCGTCTTTTGTCATGTCGTATTGATTGGCCATGTCCTACCCCAAATATATTTTTGTTATGCTCATGCGTGAATGCCCTAACTCTTCACTGATCTTAAGGCGCACGTCTTTGTCAATTTCCCGTTGTTCCGCTGTCATGGCCTTGTAGTCCATGCCGCCGCGTTTCGGGCATTCCCAACCCGTTAAAGCTTTGTACCGCACTTGCGCGTAATTGTGGCGCAGTCCGTGAAGGTTTGAAAAGCCAGCCTTTAGCGTCTGGTTTTCAAATGCCTTGCGGTGCTGGATATAGCTTTTATCGTCAGGAATAAGAGAGCCAGAACCGCACACAGCCTTTATTTCATCCAATAAAGCCCGTTGTCTTTCTGGCATAGTCAACGGTATGACACGGGCGCGACCACCTTTGCACCAGCTAGCTTTTAGGGCGATATGATCGCCCTTGTCGGAAAAGCTAGCGTTCAATTTCAGAGCCTCTTCCATCCTCAAACCAAAGGCAGACATTGCTTTACAAGCAAGCTGCATACGTTTGCATGGCAAGGTTTCCCCCTTTTCCAAGTCAAGCCGTTGCGCTTTGTTTTCGTTGGATTGGCTGCGCCGTTCAATGCCTAATTCTGCATTGGTGCGCGGTACAACATTGGCCTTGTCTACAGCCGCCGCCCAATAACGCAAAGCGCATACGCGGTTTGCGATTGTGGCATCACTAACGCCGTTAGTTTGCCAAAATTCTACTAATTTTTCGGTGTATTTTGGTTTGATAGAATGAGCGGAGGCGGCTTTTATGCCGAGCGTTTCAAGATCACGCGCACACAACATCAAAATGTTTTCGCGGTCTTTCTGCGTCTTGTATGAACCATCTTTGTTATGGCGGCATATTCTTCTTAAATCTCGCGCCAGTGCGCCCATTCTTCAACCCTTTTTTTGGTTAGTGTTATTGGAGACTTGCACGCCGTAGCAGTGCAGGCCGTGGCCGTGGCCACCAAGTCCAAATAAAACCCGTGCATATGTTCACGGCTTTTATTGTGTCCTGTAAGTCCTACAGGGAGTTATTGCAGCCTATGGCCGCATGTCGGTTACGGTCATACATTGGCTAAAATTTTCCTTTCTCCTGTTTGCCATGTTTTGTGTCACAGCTTCCCCAGCCGTTTCCGTAGGTCGTGCTGGTGGATTGGTCTTTTCCGCACCATGCGGAAAACGTCCCGTTTCGTTAGTCTCAATCATGTGTTAAGCTCCTTTCTAAGCGTTAAAAGTTATATTCCGTCATGCGGTCAGGTGTCGCGAAATGTTGCCGTACTCCCACAATTTCCGTAAATTGCGTTTTTCCGTGCATCACTTCCGTGTCACTTTATGAAATCCCATTCAAAAGCGGGCTGACATTGGGAAGCCCCGCGCCTGTCACTACCTAGAAAATCTAGGTAGTGACAGGCCGCAATACATTGGCCTGTTTTATGACGGCCACACCGTCATGGCGTTTGCAAAATTCGCAAACACCCATAAGCCCTATTCGGGCTTGCAAAATTTCCGTTGTCTATTTTGCTAATAGCTTCACGGGCGCGAAGCTGCAAAAACCAGATGTCTGCGCTAGTTTTTGGCCAATCGTCCTTTTGTTCAAAAGCATTTTGTGAGACGATTGCAGCTAAGGCATTTCACCATGCAAGCCATATCATTAATGGTAGCAGTGAATGCCCTAGCAAGTTCATGTATGCCAATACATGAACGGCGTGCGCCAAGCGAAAAAGCCCCTGTTACGGGGCTTTTTTTTAAACGTGTGCTGCTTCTTTCGGCACGAAGCGCATTTGCACTTCAATACCTAAAGCATCGAGCATCTTTTTTATAGTTTTGCTTTGTGGGTTGCCGCCTTTTGATAAAGCTCTGTATAGATTTTCTCTATTCAGGCCAGCATTGGCAGCAACACCTTTTACGCCGCCCTCTTGAGCTTTTGCAACGGTTTTAAGGGCAATTTGAAATTGTTCCTCTCCACCTTCTGCATAGCTTTCTTCCAAGTATAAGGCTACTTGTTCGGGGTCTTGTAAAAAGTTTAGTTCGTGTCCGTTAAATGGTGTGCTTCTACTCATAGCTATTTGCTCCTTTCATAGTCGGCCAGATATTCCTTGGCTTGTTTTATGGCTTTGTCTTGATCTCTTTTGATCGACCCAGCCAGTAACAAGACAATCTTGTTTTCTATAATACTATAAAAAACGCGATACCCCGCTCCATAATGTTCGCGCATTTCAAAAATACCTTTTGCGCCTTTGATACTTTTAAAATCGCCAAAGTTTCCAAGGCTTGCGCGGTCTATACGTTGAACAATTTTACGCTGTGCGGTTTTGTCTTTTAGACCGCCCACCCATTTAGAAAACGGAGTTTCGCCGTTTTCTTTGGTGTATTGTTCAATTTCGTATCTCTTCATGCTTATAGTGTAGTTTAAAAGCTACACGCTGTCAACACCTGACAATCATTTTTTATGGGAAAAATATATATCGTGTGTGGCTATACATGTTTTTTTTCTCTACTATCACGGGTATGGATAAAAAATTGGCGCACTTGAATATGATACAAGGGATTATCAATCGCACGGGCGTAATTATTGGAGAATTAAAAAATGAAAAAAATCGCTGTTTTATTTTCTGTCGTATTAACCCTATCGGCTTTTGCTAGCCCATATCAGAGTAAAGGCTTTAGCGGCGGCTTTTCTGAAACACAACTATCAGAAAATGTATTTCAAGTAAGCTTTAGGGGGAATGGTTACACAAGCTCTGAAAGAGCGTCTGACTTTGCTATGCTTCGTTCTGCTGAATTAACGTTAGAGAATGGCTATAAATATTTTGCTTTAGCTGACAATCAAAATGCGGTTGAGAACTCTTCATATACAACGCCTGTACAAGCACATACTACAGGTTATTCAAATACGTATGGCACACTCAACACGTATGGAAATTATGGTACATATAGCGGCTCAACATACGGGAATGCGACAACAACTTTTACGGGCGGCCAAACATATAATATTAGAAAGCCTAAAAGCATGAATACTATCGTTATGTTTCATAAAAAGCCAAAGCAAGGACTAGTTTTAGACGCTGAATTTTTAGAGAGAACATTACGAGAAAAGTACAAATTGTTAAAAGAAGAAGCTGTACCCGAAGAGACAGAAGATAGCCCTACAAAGTGACATGACACTATAGGCTATAGTGTCAGGCTTTCAGGTAATTCGACACGGTGCGCTTTGATATATTGAGGGCGTGGGCTATCTCTTCAATCTTTAGCCCCTGCCCTTTCAATTCTTTGGCGCGGTCTGGTTTTGCTTTTGTTGTTCCAGCCTTACGGCCAGTATAAACGCCATTCTCTTTTGCAACCTTAATTCCTGCCGCTTGGCGTTCCTTTATGTGCTGTTTTTCAATATCTGCGATACCAAACAACACACCCGCAACAACATGACCGATTGTGCCTGAAAGGTCTATTTGTTGAGTAATAGAAACAACCCTTACGCCAGCCTCACACCATGACGTAAGCATGTTTATACCGTCTTTCATGGAACGGGCTATGCGGTCTAACTTCCACACAACAATGGTTTTCACATCACCAGCAAACACCGCCTCATTTAAAGCTATAAAAGCTTTGCGGTTGAGTGTGCCGCTTGTCTCCACATCCTCAAACCATTGCACATCCTTATGGCCGTGCTTGTCTAGCCAGTGCTGAATTTCTGCACGTTGGCTATCGCTTTTCTGGCTTTGGGATGAAACCCGAATATAAACACCTATAGACATGCAATATAGGGTACAGCCTAGATTGCTATCTGTCATGCGTTTAAATTGTTAGGAAAACAGGGGAAGAAAACCCGTATTTTGCGAATAACCCTATTTTGCACTTTTTAGATGTTTGGATTTTTTTCGTAACGTTTCTTACAAAACCCAATAAAGGCCGCGTCTGGATTATCTAATTTCTTGCGCCCGCTTTCGCTCCAAAATATTTGCCACTCTTGCAGAAGATTATAAACGTCATAACGTGGTGCTGCTTTTCTTGCTTTCTCCATTGTTCCCGCTTTTAGAACAGGAAAGCCCCCGCTTGTTTCTTTTATACGCTCTTTGGGCATATTTTCGCGGTTCGTAAATCGTACCGTGTCTTTTTCTGTGTTAAGCTCCAAGGAGTAATCGGGCAAATGATCGTGTTCAGCCAAGTTTTTCAGCATATGACGAAACTTTCTGATCGGGCTGTTTGACCCAGACTTTTTGTGTAGAAGCTTTACAGAAACTGACCATTCAGACTGTTGGCCACAATGTTTCCGTGCAAGTTCATATACCCGCCTTTCAAGCGGTTTGCGTAACCTAAAATAGTCAGGGTGAAGAGTTAAAACTTCTTGCGCCCTAATCGCGTTAAACACCCAGTCTGAAAGCTCTAATTCACACCATAACAAACGGCCATCTAATCCGTTCTTGCGCTTAATTGAGCTAGCATTGATAAGACCGAAATTGTCTTCTTGTACTTCATCGCCTGTCACAATGTTTGTTTTTATGCGTGTCCCTGCCAATCTGTCCAGAGCTTCGGAAAGGGCTGTATAATCTTTGCCCCCTACTCCTCTATTGGTGAAAACCAGCAAATCCTTGCTATTGATACGCACGCGCCTATCAACCTTCTCACCACGTTTCAGCTTTTCCATGATTTGCGATATGCAATAAATCAAAATATCCTTGTCATAGATAGTGGCCAGCCCTTTTACGCTTGGCGTTATCTCAAGGTAATTGTCGTTATGTTCGTATCGTCTGATACCAATATCAGGCTTTTTTGAAAGCGCATAAAATGGATGTTCCATTTGTGGCATAATGTCCTTTAAGGCTGCATCAGCCACATCGCAAATGAACAATTCCTTTTGCGGGTGTCTATCTGGTATTAGCTGCCCTATTGTAATATCTTCCATTTTATTCTCATTCGGGGTATTAGGAACGATAAGCAGTTTCGGGGCATTAAGAACACCTGTCAAGTAGTTTCGGGGTATTAGGAACGTTTCATCGGGGTATTAGGAACAAAGTTTCGGGGTATTAGGAACAATTTGCTAAAAAAATGAAGTTTTTTTATTTAAATATCAGTAATTTAGCTGGCTGTGGATAAGTCGTAACACTTTATTTAACACATATATTTAACACATAGACAGAGATTGTGGATAAGTCGCCTTGATGGAAAACCCTAACGGGTTTACGCACAAGAGCTTGGATAACTGCTTTGCAGTTACCCACTTACCACACAACCACAACAATTTTGGTGTTTTTTTTCTTTGTTATTTATTATTGCGCAGCCTACGGCTGCACTTTTTTAAGTTAGGTATTTTCAGGATTGCCAAAGCAATGGCTTTAGTAAATTTGCAATCAAAGGATTTTCACCCTATATGTATTTTACGGTACAGGCTGAGGAGCCGATGACCGTGGATTATACGAAGCAAATAGCTTTGGAGTAGGGGAGCTATACGCTTCCCTACTTACCACGGAGCAAAACCGAAACATCTAAAACATTTGCTTTCCAAGAGGTGCTATATGGCATCTCTTTTTCATTAAGCGTAAAGTCGAATATGCGGCGATTTCAGTCGATTCGATTTTTTTTATTGATAAATTCCACCGTAAACAAATAAAAAGGACTGTAGAGGCTTTAAAATCGCCTTAGCATTTGTTGAGTTTAGGTGAAGTTATGGACTATGCAAAATCAGTGGAAGAAGCTAGCCGTGAAGTAGAAGAGCGGGGCAGGCAATCTCGAAGAAGAGCGGAAGAACATAAAAAAGATTGTTTAAGAAACATGAAACAATTTCTTAAACCGCATCAAGTTTCAGAATTAGAAAAAATCATAGCAACAAATCCTAGCCTTGGCGGGAACGGTTTAGCCAAAATTAGAAATATTTTTCTTAATCAAGATAAAGAGGAAGCCGCCAAATTAGATAGTGCCGAACACAGAGAAAAACTACGCAAAAACCTTACACCTGAAAAACTCAATGAAATTGAAAAAAAGTATCAAAATAAAATCGCAGTATTTAAAACGCGGGTAGTTAAACAGTGTTATCCATACTATGACGATAGGAAAAGCCATTTTGTATATGTTTATAATGGACAGTATTTAGCGGACTATATCGAAGAAGGTGAAAGACCGTTAACTGATATGTCCCGCAAGGAAAAAGCTATTTTATGTGCTGCTGAAATGATGCATTGCGGGGGCGTGTTGCCTTATTCTGAATATCAGGAAATAAGGCATCTAATGGTTTTTAATGGCGGAAAAAATGGCGAGGTTATTTATGATTTCTATATCCATGGTGAAGAGCCAGAAAAATGCGATAAAGCCCATGTCGGTTTTACCAAAGCCTTAAATGCACTTAACGCATATCTAGCAACAAAACCCGATGATTTATTGGCAAAACGGCTTGAAAGGTTATTTAAAAAAGGTAAATCTTTAATGGAATTGGTTGATATACCTACATCTAAAATACTGTCTAATAAACCAAGCCCATATAATATTTTTCTTGGTAATACGGAACAAACACCAGTTTTTTATAACGGTGACAAAGGTATTTTAACCCTTGCACCACAAGGTTCAGGCAAATCACTGTGCGGAATAATTCCAAATTTAAAACGTTTTCAAGGTTCTGCTGTTGTTCTCGATATTAAAGGCGAGTGTTATGATTATACGGCTGAAATTCGTAAGAATTTTGGCCGTGTTTTTATTTTTGATTTAGACGACCCAAAAGCAAGCCATTCATATAACCCTTTAGCACAGCTCTCACGTGACCCATTCGAGTTATGGCGCGATGCTGAATACATGGCTAACTTGCTTATTCCACCTTCTCAAAAGGGGTATAATCAATGGGATGATATGGCCAAAAAATACGTACGTCTTGTTGTTGCATATGTTTTGATCGAATACAAAAACCCATCTATGGATGAGGTTTTTGCGCTTACAGCGGGTGAAGACGTTGAAAAAATGCTTGCGCGTATCATGGCAGATAAAAAGCAGGGGGAGCATAAATATCTTAAATCAATGCACCAAGTTGCAAAGAAATATTGGGATTTGTTGAAAAGTGCGAAAGCGGGTAATTCGGATGCACAGTGGAACGGTTTACTTTCAACGGCCAATGATGCATTGGAACAATGGAATGACGAATATGTTCGTCATATAACAACACATAGTGATTGGAAGCCCGAAGACATTCGGGAGACTGGAACAACCCTTTATATTCGTGTCTCAGAAGAAACATTAAAGGCTTACAACTCTGTTTTACGTGCCATCATAGGCCAGCTTATGAGGGCACTACAAAGACGCGGCCAGCAAGAAATTTTTGAAACAACACAAGCCCCGATTTTTTTCTTTTTAGATGAATTTACAGCACTTGGAGAAATTGAAGAATTTCCCGCAGCACTGGAAAGAGGTCGTAGCCGTGGCTTGCGCCTCTGGCTTGTAACTCAAAGTTTTCAGCAAATGCGAAAAGCTTTTCCCAATAGCTATGAAACTTTGCACGATCTTTCAGGCGTGGAAATGTATATGCAACCTAATGATAAAGATGCACAGGCAATTTCTAAACGACTTGGAACACAGGAAAATATCATGGACGGTAAAGCCGAACCTATTCTTACACCTGCTGAACTTTCAGGCCGTAAATGTGAGAATAAAATTATCGCCTTTGTGCGCGGTGAAGATGCCTTAATTATGGATAGGGTATTTGATAGCGATATTGATTATTCCTGCCTGTAGTATCCG
>NZGN01000097.1:0-26470 GCA_002691045.1 Marinovum sp. | reverse complement strand
ATTTTTAAGACAATATAAGGCATCTGATAACAACTTATTTTTCTCATAAGACAAGGCTGATTTATTATTTGAAGATAGAAACTTATGAATTTCATGCAGCAGTGCAGCATTGTCTGTAGCGTTTAAATGTTGACCAGATAAATTTTGTAATTTTTTTAAATCAAATCGAGCCGCTGACTTTCGAATGCCTTTAAGATCAAACCATTCTATTGCTTCCAAATCTGTGAAAAATTCTTGGTCACCATGGCTCCAACCTAGTCGGGCCAAATAATTTCGCATTGCACTGGAAGGGTATCCAACCTGTTGATACTCTTCGATACTCGTAGCACCATGCCGTTTTGATAATTTTTTTCCGTCTTCGCCATGAATTAGTGGAATATGGGCATAAATTGGAAGTTTCCATTCCATAGCCCTATAAATTAAGTTCTGTCTGGCTGCGTTATTTAAGTGATCATCTCCCCGGATCACATGTGTGACACCCATGTCATAATCATCTACGACAACGGCAAGCATGTAAACTGGAGAACCGTCTGATCTTAATAGTACCATATCATCAAGTTGATTATTTTTAAAAATAACTTCTCCTTGAACCTCATCTTTAACTATGGTTTCGCCATTTTCAGGAGATTTTATTCTTATGACGTAGGAAGAATTTGGGTATGTTGAAGGATCAGCATCCCTCCAAGGGCTTTTAAATAGAGTGGATATTCCCTTTTTGCGGGCTGCATCCTTAAATTCTTGAATTTCGTCTGGAGTTGAAAAGCATTTGTACGCTTTGCCATTCTTTAACAATTTATTAGCAATCTCAATATGACGGGGCGCTCTTTCAAATTGACTAACTATCTCATCATCATAGTCTAATCCTAACCAATTAAGACCATTTAAGATAACCTCTGTTGCCTCTGGTGTAGATCTTTTTCTGTCTGTATCTTCAATCCGGATATAAAACTTTCCATCTCTTCCGCGTGCATACAGCCAGTTGAATAAAGCTGTTCTTGCTGTCCCGATGTGCATGGACCCAGTAGGAGAGGGGGCTATCCTGGTAACAACTTGGGACATACTTCAATACCTTCAAATCAATTATCAACTCAGCAACGCTTTTAACTTCATGAAAGCATCATAACAAGGCCACCAGATATAAACCGTAGGACTGAACTCGTTACCCAAAAGGAACTAAGAACCTTAAAGAAATAGAGTTGTGCTTAATATAAATAATTTATTAGTACGTTCTAAGTAATCCAACAAGCCTTCCCTGAACCTTTATTTTTTCATGTGGAAAGGTACGAGTTTCATAGGCTGGATTGGCTGCTTCTAATGCAATTGCTTCACCCCGAACAAAAAACCTTTTTAATGTAGCTTCTTGGTTTTCAATTAGTGCAACAACAATATCACCATTCATAGCCCTGTTGGTCTCTTTTATAACAACGACGTCACCATCATTAATACCTGCATTAATCATCGAGTCCCCTTTAACTTCTAATGCAAAGTGATCTCCACCACCCCTAAGTATTTGGCCAGGAACAGCGACGTTATGAGATATTTCACTTATCGCTTCTATGGGAACCCCAGCTGCTATTCGGCCCATAACTGGAATCTCGTTTGCATAGACGCTTTCAAAGGGCGCCGCATTACTATTTGAGTTAACTGTTCGAAATGTTTCACTGGAAAAATTATTGCCGCCGACTTGTTGAGTTTCTGATGAACTAGGCATTTTAATAACTTCGATTGCTCTGGCTCGGTTGGCGAGCCTTTTTATAAAACCCCTTTCTTCCAGAGCAGTTATCAATCGATGAATTCCTGATTTAGATCTTAAATCAAGGGCCTCTTTCATTTCATCAAAAGACGGAGGAACACCATCCTTCGATAAGCGTTTTTGTATGAACTCCAAAAGATCGCGTTGTTTTTTTGTTAGCATGCTCTGCCTCTTTTGTTTTATTAAAACACTTTTGTTCTATTTTAGTTCTTGTTTTGTGTCAATTAATAAAATTTAATCTAATTCAATATAACTTATTTGATTTCCTTTTTTTAAAGCAGGTTCGTTAGGGGCTCTAATAATTAAAGAATTGGCTTTTTGTAGTATGCTCAAAAGAGAGCTATCTTGCTTAGAGAAAACCTCTACGAAGCCATCTTTTTTAAACCCCCGCATAAAATGCTTTCTCTCCCCATTAGCAGGTAAGTCATTCAGTAAAATTGCCTGTTTCTCAATGTTCGCTAGTTCTTTTGTACCAAGCATCTTACCTATTAGTGGTTTGATAAAAAGGTGGGCGCATACTAAAGCTGAAACTGGGTTTCCTGGTAATCCAATAAAAATTGTATCTTTATTTTTCCCCGCTAAGATAGGTTTTCCAGGTTTCATTGCTACTTTATAAAATGAAGTTTCTATATGTTTATCTCTGAATACTTCTTTTATATAATCATGATCACCGACAGAGGCTCCGCCTATTGTAATCACTAAATCAGCCGGAACTGCTAGATCGAGGGCTTTATTGATACTGGACTTATTATCTCTAGAAATTGGAAGTATATGGCCAACGGCTCCCCACTTATTGACAAGAGAATTTAATCCAAATGTGTTGGAGGCGACTATTTGATTATTTGTAGGTAAACTCCCAGGATAAACAAGTTCATCTCCAATAGAAATTATTGAAACTAGTGGGCGCCTAATCACATTCACCATTGGGAAGTTCATTGATGCTAATAAAGCGATATCAAACGATTTAAGGGTTTTTCCTCTTTGAAGTAAAACTTCGCCTTTTTTATAGTCGCAGCCTTTTTTTCTGATATAGTCATTGACGTCAATATTATCATTAATGACAATATGATCCCCATACACTTCTGCATCTTCTTGAATTAAAACAGTGTCTGTTCTGGCAGGTAATGGTGCCCCAGTAAAAATCCTTACGGCTTGATCCTTATTTACAGAACCGTCAAACGAGCCACCGGCTGCTACCCGTCCTATTACTGATAATTTTTTGTTTGGAATCTTATCTGATTTTTGCAATGCATAGCCGTCCATAGCAGATGCATCAAATGGTGGTTGATTGTGAGTTGTTATAGCATCGCTCGCAAGTATTCTACCGCTAGCATCTTCTATACTCGCCACTTCGCTCTCTAACTTTTTCGCCAACGAAAGTAGTTCTGATAAGGCTTGCTCAAATGAAATCATGAGCTTTCATATCGGCCTGATTTTCCTCCATCTTTGAAGATAAGGCGGATATCCCGTATGACGACATCTTTATCCAACGATTTTATCATATCGTATACTGTTAATGCAGATATACTCACTGCTGTTAACGCCTCCATTTCAACACCAGTTTGCCCCGTTGTTTTGACAGTAGAAGTTATTTCAATGCCGGGAAGTGTGTCATTGAGGGAAAAATCTAAGTTTACCTTTGTAATAGCAAGAGGGTGGCACAAGGGAATAAGTTCCGAAGTCTTTTTTGCGCCCTGTATTCCGGCTATTCTTGCTACACTTAGCACGTCACCTTTTTTCGTTCTGCCAATCGATATAACTTTTAAAGTTTCTTTAGACATCGCAACGCTACATGCGGCCTTTGCAACCCGAAAACTTTGAAGTTTTTCCGAAATATCTACCATATGGGCATTACCGGCGTCGTCAAAATGAGTCAGATCAGACATTTAAGGTAACTCCTCCGATTGGTTTTGAGATGAGATTTCTAGTAGCGGTTTCCACATCGTCTTGTCTCATAAGGCTTTCTCCGATTAAAAAAGCAGAAGCACCATGTTTAGTTAATTCATCAAGGTCTTGTAAGGAATTAAGGCCTGACTCAGATATTACAAATCGATCTTGTGGAACTAATTTTGCCAACTTGCGAGTAGTTTCTAAATCTGTTTCAAACGTCTTCAGGTTTCTATTATTAATTCCTATCAATTTTGAATTAAGCCCCAACGCGCGCTCCAATTCTTCTTCATCGTGCACCTCTAAAAGAACATCCATTTTCCAATAAAAGGCTGCTTCTTCGAGCTCTTGAGCTTGCATATCAGAAACAGACGCCATTATTATTAGAATACAATCAGCATTTAGTGCCCTAGCTTCAGCAACTTGATAGGTATCATACATAAAATCCTTTCTAAGTGCCGGTAGATTAGTTGATTGTTTTGCTTCGTTTAAAAAATTCTTAGCTCCTTGAAAACTGGGAGTATCGGTCAAAACTGAAAGGCATGCTGCGCCGCCAGACTCATATGCTTCCGCTATTTTACTTGGAATAAAATTTTTTCTGATCAAACCCTTTGATGGTGAGGCTTTTTTGATTTCTGCTATCAAAGTATGAGAGGTCTTTCTCGAGTTTGCGAGTGCTTTTGCGAAAGGTCTAACGACCGGGGCATTTTTTGCCAGCGCTTCGATATCTGATAAGGGTTTAATTTTCTTATCATTCTCTATCTCGATAAGTTTATAGGCTTTAATTTTGTCTAAAACGGTTAGGTTCATTCTTTTCCCGTGGTTATTTTAATCAATTTATTGAGAGCAGATTTGGCTTTACCACTATCTATTGATTCACTTGCCAATTCGACACCTGTTATTAAATCGTTTGATTTTTCAGCGATGACTAAAGCTGCAGCAGAATTTAATAAAACTGCGTCCCGGTATGCACCTTTCTTACCTTCTAGTAAATCTATAAAAGCCTTACTGTTCTGATTTGGAGAACCACCAAGAATATCTTCAAGGGGGTGCACTGGAAGGCTGGCTTCTTCTGGATGAATTTCAGATTTTGTAACTGCTCCATTTTCTAATTGAAAAACTGAAGTTAGACCTGTGATTGTTATTTCGTCTGTCCCGTCTGAGCCATGAACTAACCAAGCTTTCTTGGTGCCTAAAGATTTTAAAGTTTGCGTCATAGGCTCAAGAAGTTCGTTCGAAAAGGTTCCCGTTAGCTGATATTTAACTCCCGCTGGATTCGTAAGAGGTCCTAAGATATTAAAAATTGTTCGGGTGCCCAATTCTTGTCTTGCCGGCATGACATGCTTGATCGCCGGATGATGCATTGGAGCCATCATAAAGCCAATGCCAGCGTTAACCAAAGCTTTTTCTACAATTTCCTTTTCAGCCATAATATTAACACCGCTCGCTGATAATGCATCTGCAGCGCCTGATTTTGAACTTAAATTTTTGTTGCCGTGTTTTGCTACTGTTACCCCAGCGCCTGCCACAACGAAAGCTGTTGCAGTTGATATATTTAGAGTTCCTATTCCATCGCCTCCAGTTCCGACTATATCCATTGCTCCGTCTGGTGCTTTTACTTTGACACATTTTGAACGCATGACTGAAGCTGCAGCGGCATATTCGATCACACTTTCTTGTCTTGTGCGCATCGCCATTAAAAGGCCACCAATCTGAGCTAGAGTTGCAGAGCCTTCAAATAAGATTTCAAAGGCTTCAACGGCTTTATCATGGCTTAGTGGTCCATTCGATGCTTCAGCAATTAATGATTTAATTTGTTCACTCATTTTTTAACCTTGAGCATACTGATAAAATTTTTAAGAATATTGTGGCCATATTCGGATGCTATTGACTCCGGATGAAATTGTACTCCATGAATAGGGAAAGCCTTATGGGATAATCCCATGATAATTCCATCCTCAGTTTCGGCAGTAATTTCCAGATCTTTCGGAAGAGTAGAGCGCTCCACAATTAGTGAATGATACCGAGTGGCTTTTATTGGACTGGGTAAATCTTTAAACAAGAAAGATTGTTTATGCTGGATCACTCCCATTTTTCCATGAACTATTTCGTGGCATCTTACAACGTTTCCGCCGAAATACTGGCCAATGGTTTGATGCCCTAAACAAACACCCAGTAGTGGTATGTTTGCTGTGCTAGCAGCCCCAACCAAATCTAAGCAAATTCCGGCCTTTTCAGGATCGCAAGGCCCTGGCGACAGTAAAATACCTTCAGGCCTCATTTCTAAGACTTGCTCAACAGTTATTTTGTCGTTTCTCTTTACAGTAACTTCTGCTCCAAGCTCAGAAACATAATGTACCAAATTATAAGTGAAGCTATCATAATTATCTATTAGCACTATCATTAATTTTTCTTTCAATACAACAGAAGGGGTAGCCCAACGACGAATAATAGAGTTATAAATGTTCAGGGATGAACGGCGGCGTCAAGGGTTGATCGACCTACAAACATAAAAATTTGAATAGTTTTGCCGCAAATGAAAGGGCTTATACTTTGAAGGGCTTGATATCTGGTTTCTTATTAGGATCTATTTCATTGGCTTTATATTCAATCATAATTGGAGTTATTGCCCCCAAGTCGCCGGTAAGTTTCAATGTTGAGACTTTTTACGGTTCTCAGTTTTCAAATTCTGAAACTAGCGGACCTCAGCAAAATATATCTTTAGATAATTTTAATTTTAAAAATTCTGAAATTAGTGTCCCTAAGACTGATCGAGATATGAAAAAGACATTAAATTTAATTCTACTTAATACCGCTAAAAATTCAGCCCCCCAAGACCCTTCATACTCCTCTGCGTTGCACATGACTAAGGATATGACTGACGATCCAAGACAACCGAGTATACCGGAGGTAAATACTGATAATATGATTAAAAAATAATACCTTTTTGTTCGTTAATTTTCAAACATTGCAGCATCGGCTGCTGCTCTTCTTATAGCGTTAGATTTATGCACTGTTTCCATATATTCAGCCTCAGGATCGCTATCGAATACAACACCGCCTCCTGCTTGTATGTGTAGCTTATTTCCCTTTAAAACTGCAGTCCGCAAAGCAATACACATGTCCATGTCGCCTCCAGAGCTAAAATAACCAACGCCTCCACCATATACACCACGTTTTTCAGGTTCTAATTCGTCTATAATCTCCATAGCCCTAACTTTTGGAGCGCCAGAAACAGTTCCGGCAGGCATGCCGGCAAAGAAAGCTGACACAGCGTCATGTTCATCACTTAGTTGGCCAACAACATTTGAAACAATATGCATTACGTGGCTATAGCGCTCTATTATAAACTGTTCAGTTGGTTTAACAGATCCTATTTTTGCGACCCTTCCAACATCGTTTCTTCCTAGGTCAAGTAGCATTAGATGTTCTGCTAATTCTTTTTTGTCAGCTAGCAAATCTTCTTCTAACAGTTTGTCTTCTTCGGGCGTTTTCCCTCTCGGCCGTGTCCCTGCTATTGGTCTTACTGTCACTTCCTTCCCAAATACGCGAACTAGGATTTCCGGACTTGCTCCTATGACCTGAAACTCGCCAAAATTAAAATAAAACATAAAAGGTGAGGGATTTGTTCTACGCAGAGATCTGTAAAGAGAGAAAGGTGAATAAGAAAAGTTTTGTGTCCATCTTTGGGACGGCACAACTTGAAATATATCCCCGTTATTGATGTAATTCTTCGCTTTATTAACTGCTGCTTTATATTCGTCTTTTGTAAAGTTTGAAATGGGCTCCTCCATCTCTCCGGGTGCCCCTAAATTTCTATCAGTTATAGTTTGCTTTTTAAGTTCCAGTATTGCTGATGAAATTTTTTCTTTCGCTTTTTTAAAAGCCTCTTTCTCGTCTACTTTTGGCTCGTAAAATACAGGAGCGACCAAAATGACTTCACCTTTAACACCATCTAGAACTGCTATTATTGATGGGCGAATGAACATAGCATCTGGTAAGCCAATCGTATCTTCATTTAAATTCGGTAAATTTTCAACGTGCCGCACCATATCGTAGCCAAAATATCCAAATAACCCTGCAGAGGACTGGGGAAGTTCTTTAGGTAAATTAATTACACTTTGCCGGAGTAAATCACGAAAAACAGAGAGCGGTTGTCCTGAAATAGGTTTAAAGACGCTATCTCCGGAGCTTAGAAAACTCTGTTCTTCTTCACATTTCCAAATAAGATCAGGGTCCATACCGATTATGGAGTATCGTCCCCTTATTTCACCGCCTGTAACAGACTCTAAAATAAATGAATTTTTTTTTGCCCCAGCTAATTTCAACATTATGGACACTGGCGTATCTAAATCAGAGGTTAACTTAGAATAGACAACTTGATTACGACCAGATTTATATTCTTTTTCAAAAGTTGTGAATTCAGGCGTTAAAGACATAACTAAATCTATTGAAAGCTAGAATGAACAGCGTTTAAGGCTTGCTCATTAATATCAAGCTTAGAATTTATCCGTGCCATATTTGCGAAGCTTTCAAAGAGATCGGCAGATAGGCTTTTGTTAATCTGATTTTTTATTTGGCTGAGCAAAAGCTTGGCGTTGTCAGTGGACAGATCCGCCTCTGACACATTTTTAAGGCGCAAAATATAACTTTTCTGATCTCCGCTGACTACACTTCCCTTACCAATTTCTAAATTGAAAATCTCAGTAATTACATTTTCAGGCATATCTGGCAGAATTGTATCCCTAGTTTTATTATTAAAACGTAAAATTTCGCCCTTATACCAATTGTTCTTTAGTCGATCCTTAGCTGTCTGGTCCAATTTGCTTTGGATTTTTTGCTTTTTGATTGCGGTTTCCAACTCAGACCTGACTTCTTTTATAGTTTTCGTCCGAGCAGCTACTACATTGTCTACCCTGAGTGCAAATAAACCGCCATTTGATAATTCTTTAATTTCAGGAAATTCTCCAATATCAGTATTTTGCGCACTTTTATAAAATGTCTGATCTTTTAAAACAGGCATATCTGTTTCTTCATTGAATAATATTTTTTCAATTTTAAAACCTACTTCGCCTACCAAATCCTCTAAGGTGCCGCCAGCTGCTAATAAATTTTGAGACTCTTCTATTTTTTCATCAACCAACTTTTTGGCTGCCGATAAAGCATACTCTTTAGCTAATGAGTTTTTAGCGTCATTAAAGGAAGTGCTCTCAGCTGCAATAATTTCTCGTACCCTAAATATTACTGGTCCCAAATCAGTTTCGACAGGTCCCACAACCTCTCCTAATTGGGCTGAAAAAATTTCTTCACTTGCGTCCGCTAAATTTTCCTTTGAAAACGTACCGTAAGCTACATCTTCCCCAGTTAAGCCGCGTTCTAAAGACAATTCATCAAAGTTGGTATCATTATTTTTTATTTTTGAAATTGCAGAGCTAGCTTCATCAGCACTCAAAAAAGAGAGTCTGTCGATAGTTCTTTTTTCCGGTTTATTGTATTCGTTCTTTTTTTCTTCGTATATATTTTGTAAAATTCCATCATCAACTGGTACTCCATCACTGAGCATTTCGGGCTCTAGTATGGCGTAGGAAATCATCTTGCTCTCAGGTACAACATATTGTTCTGTATTTTTATCGAGAAACTCCTTTAATTCTTCATCGGTCGGAATTTCAGCGATAAACTCTACACTGTCAGCTGTTAAAACTTGGATGTTAAAGCTTCTTGTCTCCAGAAGAAAGGCTGCTAACAACTCAGCTTGAATATTGTTGATGGTATTTCCCGAAAGAATACTTTGGGATAAAATATTACGGGCTGTCTCAGCTCGGATTTCTTCTTCAAATTCTGCAGACGTGTATCCAGCATTTTCAAGGGCATAATTATAGGCATCTTGATTGAAGGCGCCGTCAGGCCCTTTAAAAGCGTTTAACGAGATTATAGTATCCCGCACGCTATTATCATCCACAGATAGTGAAAGTTTAGTAGCTTCATTCTCTAATAGTTTATCAGTTACTAATCTTGAAAGTACTCTTTGTTGGATACCAAAAGCTTGCAATTGCTGAAGTGTAAGTTGCTGACCAAATTGTTGGCTCGTGTTCCTCAATTCACTCTGAAGCGATCTAACATATTGGTTTACCGTGATGTCTGTATCGCCTATTTTGCCAATTGTCTTTACATTGCCACTTAAGTTTCCTGTTCCGAAGCCTATAAGACCTACAAACAGAAATCCAAGTAAGATCCAAACAAATATTTTCGAAACTGAGGTTTTACTTTTTGTCATTATTTTTTCCCGCAGAAAGACTGTTGCATATGTAAAGTGCTTATTGTTCAGTAGCAAGGAGGTTGTTAAGTATTGCCAGTCGAAAACTTATTATTGGCCTCGATAGGGTTCAACATATTGAAGTGCCATGTCCCAAGGAAAAAATATCCAAGTATCCTGACTTACCTCTGTAATAAAAGTCTCAACTTGACTTCGACCTAAAGGTTTAGCGTAGACAGTCGCAACGTGAGCCTTGGGCATCAGTGAGCGCACCGCCTCAAGTGTCTTTCCTGTATCTACTAAATCGTCAATGATCAGTATACCGGTTCCGTCCCCTATAACATCATTATTAGGTGATTTTATAATTTCAGGCTCAGATTGCGATTGATGGTCATAGGACTTAACACTAATTGTATCGACTGTTCTGATATCTAGTTCTCTAGCAACTATCATCGCAGGGGCCATACCTCCACGTGTTATAGCTACCACGGCTTTCCATTGACCATTTTCTGGCCCTTTACCATCAAGACGCCATGCTAAAGCTCTTGCATCTCTATGAATCTGATCCCAGCTAACGTGAAACCCTTTTTCGTGTGGTAATCTTTCACTCATTAGTCTTTTTCCCAGTTACAACGTCAATATCAGGAGCGTCAACAGCCTTCATTCCCACAATATGGTATCCAGCATCAACATGAACGGTTTCACCCGTAACTCCTGAACCCAAATCGGATAATAGATAAAGTCCAGATTTTCCAACGTCCTCAATTGTGACATTTCTTCGTAAAGGAGAATTTAGTTCATTCCACTTAAGAATATATCTAAAATCTCCTATTCCACTCGCTGCTAAAGTTTTAATTGGACCTGCAGAGATAGCGTTAACTCGTATTCCATCTTTACCTAAATCTTCAGCCAGATACATAACCGATGCTTCTAGCGCAGCTTTTGCTACTCCCATTACGTTGTAGTGAGGCATTACTTGTTCTGCGCCATAATAAGTGAGGGTTAATATTGAACCGCCGTTTGACATGAGATCCGATGCCTGCTTTGTAACAGCAGTAAAGGAGTAAACTGAGATATCCATCGTATTAATAAAGTTTTCTCTGCTTGTCTCAACGTAACGACCTCTCAATTCTGATTTGTCTGAAAAACCTATTGCATGTACGACAAAATCTAAAATTCCCCACTGTTTTTTAATTTCTGCGAAAGTTGAGTCAAGACTTTCAGGTAAGCTTACGTCGCATTCCAATAAAAAGTCAGATCCTACGGAGTTAGCAAGAGGCATAACCCGTTTCTTTAACGCTTCGCCTTGATAAGAAAAAGCTAGTTCGGCTCCAGCTTCAGCACACTCCTTAGCAATACCCCAGGCTATTGATTTGTCATTAGCTAGACCCATTATTAAGCCTCGCTTACCTTTCATCAACATATTTGACATTAGTAAAACTCCAACGATACTACTTAAATGGCATTTAAATTATTGTTGCATGCTCATCAAGAGAAAGCACATTGTTACGTGTAATTTATTTATTGTAGTTTTGAAAAACAGGTGAACTGATGACTGATAAAAATGATATTTTTTCTGGCGACAACCCTTTTCAAATTTTTAAACGGTGGTTTAACGATGCTAGTAAAACGGAAATCAACGATCACGATGCTATAGCTTTATCGACAGTAGACGTTGGTGGACTGCCAAACGTTCGAATGGTCCTGCTTCGCGGAATAGAGGAAAAGTCTTTTGTTTTTTACACCAATTATGGCAGTGTCAAATCCCAAGAACTATCAACTAACCATTTGGTTGCTTTCGTATGGCATTCAAAATCCTTGAGAAGGCAAATAAGAGTAAGAGGCCAAGTTGAAAAGGAAGATGGTGAAAAAGCTGATGAATACTACAGGAGCCGCTCACTAAAAAGCCGAATTGGAGCTTGGGCTTCTGTTCAGTCTCAGCCACTGAAGTCAAGATCTTCTTTAATGGAGCAGGTGGAATATTTTGAAAAAGAATTGGGAGAAGAGCCAAGTCGTCCTTCATTTTGGGGTGGCTGGAGAATTCAACCTTTGGAAATAGAGTTTTGGGCTGATGGTGATGCTCGCTTGCATGATAGATTTAGATGGAGCAGAGCAACATTAGAAGAAGATTGGAATATTCAAAGGTTAAACCCTTAATCCATTTGAAAGCAAAAAATTTTGTGAAATGAATAGTTACTTCTTTATTAAACATTTTGTATTTTGGGTATTTTTTATTGTTTTGATTAGTGAAAATGTATCAGCAAGCTCTTTTAAAGATGAAAGTTGCAGTCCGCATACTCAGTTGATCATTGAGAATAAATCTGAAGGTAAAGACCGTTTGATCATTGAGGCGGTGGTTGCAGATGAGCCGGGTGAAAGGGCAGTTGGCTTAATGAACCGTACTGAATTATCTAAAAATGCGGGTATGCTATTTGTATACGATAAACCGAGCGCACCAAAATTTTGGATGAAAAACACTTTAATACCTTTGGACATTATTTTTCTAGATAAGAGCGGAAAGATAATAAAGATTTTCGAACAAGTTCCTAGATTAAGTGAAAATAAAATCACAGCGGGTAATAATGTTTCTTTTGTTCTCGAAATAAATGCAGGGTTAATAGAACAATTCGAAGTTGATCCAAAGTGGAAACTGGATCTTACAGATTTTTTTGAAGCATCTAAACCATTTTGTTGAATAATATTTTGATATGTAATTATTGAAAAAAGGGTCTTTTCAAAAGTTTCCTCTTTGTTTAGTACAGCAACAAGTCGGGGCGTAGCGCAGCCTGGTAGCGCACCTGTTTTGGGTACAGGGGGTCGCAAGTTCGAATCTTGCCGTCCCGACCATTTAAAAAAATCTACTCGTTTAAAATTTCGGGGTAGAGATTCTCGTAAATTAATCCTGCGTCTCGGTTAGAGTTGTTACATAAGGACGCATTTTTGCCAGTTATTTAGGCACATAACAATTTTTTCTTTGAAGCTGCTTTTAGTGATTCATTTCATTCATTTTCAATTATTTTGGTGTGAACATAGTTTGCTAAGCAATAAAAAAATAAGGAAATTTTATCTGATAGAAATTTTTTTCAATCTAGCCAATTTGTTAATCAAGGAATGACAGCTTTTTTACAATTCAAAAGGTCAAGTATAAAAGATTAAAATTTTTTGAAAAAAAACATTGACCACGGCTAGGTAAATACGTCAATTTGTGGAGGCTAGGGGTGAAACCACAACATATTGTGGTGGAGCGGTCAATTCCCGTAAGAGCATCTGAACGATGTCAACAACTGGTTGGGTGGCAACAAACCTCACCGGATAGACCACTTCCTTTCACGAACCCCTTATACAAATTTGACGAATGGGGCAGAAATAAAATGCAAATAAAAAGAAAATTCACTAAGGCGGGACAAGACGCATACGCCGGTATTAAGTTTATCAATACGACCTCTGAGATTAGAAATCCTGACGGCACTATAGTGTTTAGGCAGGATGATGTTGAGGTTCCAGAAAGTTGGTCTCAAGTGGCCAGTGATGTCATGGCACAGAAATATTTTAGAAAGGCTGGCGTTCCTACCGAGATAAAAACAGTAAAAGAAAAGAATGTACCTGCATTTTTGTGGAGATCACAAAAATCATCTTCTGAAACTCCAACAACAGGAGAAAATTCATCTAAACAAGTCTTTGACAGACTCGCCGGTGCCTGGGCTTATTGGGGGTGGAAAGGTGGTTATTTTTCGACCGAAGAAGATGCTCGTGCCTATTTTGACGAAATGCGATACATGCTTGCAACTCAAATGGCCGCTCCAAATAGTCCACAGTGGTTCAATACCGGATTGCATTGGGCCTATGGAATAGATGGCCCAGGGCAGGGACACCACTATGTTGATTACAAAACTGGTAACTTAATGAAATCTTCTTCTGCCTACGAACATCCACAACCTCACGCATGCTTCATTCAATCGGTTTCTGATGATTTAGTAAATGAAGGCGGCATAATGGATCTTTGGGTCCGGGAAGCTCGCCTGTTTAAATATGGTTCTGGGACTGGTACTAACTTTAGCTCTCTCCGAGGTGATGGCGAAAATCTTTCGGGTGGGGGTGCATCATCGGGACTTATGGGGTTTCTGAAGATAGGCGATCGAGCTGCCGGAGCAATTAAATCTGGCGGTACAACTCGAAGAGCTGCCAAGATGGTAATTTGTGATGCGGACCACCCTGATATTGAAGAGTTTATTAATTGGAAAGTCAAAGAAGAGCAAAAGGTTGCCAGTATTGTAGCAGGCTCAAAAATGCATGAGCAGAAATTAAATGAAATCTTCTCGGCCATACGACAATGGGATGGGAGTAATGAAGACGCAGTAGACCCATCGAAAAACAGTTCTTTGAAAACAGCTATCAGAGAAGCAAAAAAAGTTGCGATCCCAGAAACTTATGTGAAAAGGGTACTTGATTACGCGAAACAAGGCTATGCAAGTATTGAGTTTCCAACTTATGACACAGATTGGGATTCAGAGGCATATGCATCTGTATCAGGCCAAAACTCTAACAATTCCATTAGAGTGACAGATGCTTTTCTTAAAGCTGTAGAGGAAGACGGAGACTGGGAGTTGGTACGCCGAACAGATGGTTCTGTTGCAAAATCGATAAAAGCAAGAAAGCTATGGTCGGACGTAGGGCATGCTGCCTGGGCTTGTGCCGATCCTGGTATACAATTTCATGATACAGTTAATGCTTGGCACACATGCCCTGAGGACGGTGAAATTCGCGGTTCTAATCCTTGTTCGGAATATATGTTTTTAGATGATACAGCGTGTAACTTAGCATCTATGAACCTGTTAACATTTCTGGTGGACGGTAAGTTTGACGCAAAAAGTTATGTGCATGCCACTCGTTTATGGACCTTGACACTGGAAATTTCTGTTTTAATGGCTCAGTTTCCGTCAAAAGAGATCGCACAAAGGTCTTATGACTTTAGAACATTAGGCCTTGGTTACGCCAACATAGGCGGACTTTTAATGAATATGGGTTTTGGTTACGACAGTGAGGAGGGAAGGGCTCTTTGTGGAGCATTGACAGCTATTATGACTGGGACTTCATATGCTACGTCAGCAGAAATTGCGCGTGAAGTTGGACCATTCCCTGGCTATGAAAAAAATTCTTCACATATGCAGAGAGTCATAAGAAATCATCAAAATGCAGCACATGGGAAAGCAGATGGTTATGAAGGCCTGTCTGTTAAGCCGTTACCACTAGATCATAAAAATTGTCCAGATAGCGATTTGATAGATCTTTCCAAGAAGTGTTGGGATGACGCGAGGAAGCTAGGTGAAAAATATGGATTTAGGAATGCCCAAGTTTCTGTGATAGCGCCAACTGGTACCATTGGTTTAGTTATGGATTGTGATACAACCGGAATTGAGCCAGATTTCGCTTTAGTAAAATTCAAAAAGCTAGCAGGGGGTGGTTATTTTAAAATCATTAATAGATCAGTTCCAGCAGCTTTGGAGAAGATCGGCTATGGGTCAGCTCAAATCGAAGAAATTATATCCTATGCAGTAGGTCATGGAACCATCGGAAATGCTCCAGTGATAAATCATACAAGTTTGGCTGGTCATGGATTTGGAAAAGCAGAGCTTGATAAAATTGAAGGCGCATTGGCATCGGCTTTTGACATACGTTTCGTATTTAATCAGTGGACTTTAGGGGCTGAGTTTTGCACCGATGTACTCGGTATACCCGCGGATAAGCTTAATGATCCAACTTTTGATCTGCTCAGACATCTAGGGTTTAGCAAAACTGATATTGACGCTGCTAATGACCATGTCTGTGGGACGATGACGCTAGAGGGTGCTCCCCATTTAAAGGAAGAACACCTGAAGATTTTTGATTGTGCCAATCCATGCGGTAAAAAGGGCAAACGGTATTTGTCAGTGAATAGTCATATTTACATGATGGCGGCTGCTCAATCGTTTATTTCTGGTGCAATATCCAAGACAATAAACATGCCAAACGATGCAACGATTGAAGATTGTCAGAAAGCTTACGAGTTAAGTTGGTCGCTCGGGACGAAAGCAAATGCTTTGTATAGAGATGGCTCTAAGCTTTCGCAACCACTTGCTGCAGCCTTGGTTGAAGATGACGATGAGGCGGCGGAGGTATTAGAAACTGGCTCTACACAAGAAAAGGCCGCTGTGATTGCTGAGAAAATAGTAGAAAAAATAGTAGTCAAAGAAATAGCCAAATCGCGTGAACGTATGCCGGAGAGGCGGAAAGGTTATACCCAAAAGGCAGTGGTAGGGGGCCATAAGGTGTATCTAAGAACCGGCGAATACTCTGATGGTTCTTTAGGTGAAATTTTCATTGATATGCATAAAGAGGGTGCTGGTTTTAGGGCTATGATGAATAATTTCGCTATCGCTGTCTCCGTTGGACTGCAATATGGAGTACCATTGGAAGAATTTGTTGATGCATTTACTTTTACTAAATTCGAGCCAGCGGGCATGGTACAAGGTAACGATAGTATAAAGAATGCAACTTCTATCTTAGATTATATCTTTCGTGAATTAGCGGTTAGCTATTTAGATCGAACTGATCTTGCGCACGTAAAGCCTGAAGGAGCAAGCTTTGATGATTTGGGCAGAGGTCAAGACGAGGGTGTTAGTAATTTAAAAGAACTATCAGAAACTGGTACCTCTAAATCGCTCGAAGTTTTAAAACAGATAAGTTCTACAGGCTATTTAAGAAAGAGGTTGCCTCAGGAGCTTGTCGTATTGCAAGGAGGGCAAACTAATTTAGCACTAGATAACAGTAACTTGGAGGCTGATATTCTAGTTGACACTAATGCCTCAGTATCGGAGCCTGAGGTAACTGCTGTTGACGCTCGTACTAAAGCAAAGATGCAGGGATACGAAGGTGATCCGTGCGGAGATTGCGGAAACTATACACTTGTTAGAAATGGAACTTGTATGAAGTGTAATACATGTGGTGCAACTTCGGGTTGTAGCTAATTCGGTACATGGAGAGGGTGCGCTCTCTCCTAACGCCGCTCAGGCCACAGGCAAAAAATATTTATCTCGAGCAGCATAATTATGAGCTTGAATGGCGAAACTAAAGGGGCTTAGGCCCCTTTTCTTTATAAAGCTGAGTTTGTATTAATTCTGGAGATTATTGTTTATTTCGAGGATTAGATTAGTCCAAAATTCTACATTTTGTGCTCCGGTAACAACGTGTTGTCCGTTTACAATAAATGTTGGTACTGAGTTAATTCCCATTCGTCTAGCAGATTGATCAAGTTTAACGATGTGTTCACTATCATTCTTTCCTTCTAACAGCCTCGTTATAAGGGCTTCATCAAGTCCAGAATCCTTTGAAAGATTAATCAAGACATGCTTTTTACCTATATCTTCTCCTTTGATAAAATACGCTCTAAACAATGAAGAGATTAAAGCGCTTTGTAAACCTTCTTGCCAAGACCAAAATATAAGCCTATGCGCAGCAAGCGTATTTGGAGTTTTAGCAATTTTATCTAGTTGCAAATCAAGTCCAGCAAGTTTTGCATGTTCTACGACTGGAAGGTAAGCTTTAATAGCTAAATCTCTGTTTCCAAACTTATTTTCTAAATATTTTTTTCTATCCATTCCTTCTATTGGCATGTCTGGGTTCAATTGAAAGGGATGCCACTGTATATTAAATGGATGGTCTACTGTTTTTTCTAATGCTCTATCTAAATAACTTTTCCCAATATAACACCAAGGGCATATCGGATCAGAGTATATATCTAGTTTAATCATTGGTGACCCATGTTAATAAGGCTTAAATACATAAACGAATAAATGTTCTAATTTTCTTTCCACCATACATCAGGAAAAAAACCTATTCTATCACCATAAAGAGGGGTTTTGTCTGGATATTTTAGATTTGATTTGTGCGCTATACGGCTCGGCCCATTATGATAAATTGGGATAACATAGCGACCTGCCATCAAAAGACGATCCATGGCTCTAGTTATAGACTGTAGCTCTCTTAATGAGCTTGATTTCATTATTTTATTCAAAAGATCGTCCATTGTGGGAGATTTTATTCCCATCAAATTTCTTGTTCCCTCTACATCTGCATATTCAGACGACCAATAGAGATACTGTTCGTTTCCAGGACTAAGTGATAAATCCCGCGAGTAGGGGGCCATATCAAATTCAAGTTTTTTAATTCTTTCCCAATACTGAGAGCTATCAGCTAACTCGATTTTGACATCAATACCCAATCGACGAAGTGAAGTTGAATACATTTCGACAATCGATTGGTATTCTTGTGCCCCCTGTCGAAGCAAAATTGAAAAGCTAAATTGGCGTCCCTGACTATCTAAGAGCTTTCCATCAGTAACATTAAATCCAGCGATACTTAAATTTTTTAAAGCCTTTTTCATATTAGCTCTATTTCTTTGTGAACCATCTCCTTTTGGTAGTTTATAACCTTCCAAAGTTCCGGGCAGAAGAGTTTGATCTGAGTTTTCTAGTAACCTCAAGACATCGCCGTCAGCATAGCCCTCTTTCATCCCAAGAATTGAATTGGAGAAGTATGAAGAAATGCGCTCTTGTCTCCCAGCATTCTGAGCTTCATTAATATACTCAAAGTTAAACGCCTCAATTAAAGCTTGCCTTACTCTCCAGTCAGAAAAAAGGAGTCTTCGGCTATTCATCACTAAACCTCTCATACCGGTGGGTCTTCCGTGTGGTATTTCAGATTTTATAACTTGTTTGTTTGTTACTGCCGGAAAATTAAATTGCGTCTCCCATTTTTCCGCGTTGCCCTCTCTAAAAATATCTATTTCACCAGCTTTAAATGCTTCAAAAAGTACTGTTGCGTCACCAAAATATTCAATTGATATTTCATCAAAATTTAAAGTGCCCTTTCTAAAAGGAAGGTTAGTTCCCCAATAATCGGGATTCCGAGCCATGGTGATAGACTTCCCAGGTTCTATATTTGAAATTACATAAGCTGCTGTTGAAATAGGAATTGTTTCTATACTCGATTTTTCAAAATCTATGTTATCCCATTGTGTTTTTTTGAGAATTGGCCTCATACCCGCTAAAAGCGCCAACTCTGGATTATCTTCGTTGAAAGATATTTTAACTTTTCGTAGACCAGTTTTTTCTATGCTTTCAATTTTTTTCCAAAGACCTCGGTATCGCCAGTGACCGATCGTTCCTAGGGTTTTGTATGACCAAATAATGTCCTCTACTGTAACAGGAGAGTTATCGCTAAATTTAGCTTCTTGCCGAATTGTAAACTCTACCCATTCCCGATTCGGTCCAGTTTCAATTGATTCTGCTAAAAGGCCATATAAAGTAAAAGGTTCATCCCAACTTCTGCCCATAAGTGTTTCATAATTCCAAAAACGAAGCTGCCAAGGAGAACGTCCTTTAATGATATGGGGGTTCACAGAGTCAAAACTTCCTACTGCACCAATTCTTAAAACACCCCCTTTTTGTGCACTCTGGCTGGCATAAGGAAGGGACACAAAATCATGTGGTAACTGCGGGGTGTCATACATAGAAATTGCGTGTTTTGGTTGGGAAAAGGCTACTTCAACACAAAATAAAAAATATACTAGAATAAATGAACTGAGGAACTTCTTTAGTTTGCAAGTCATGATAAAAAGCCGATGCGAAAATAAATTTATTACCTTTCTAATTTATTAAGAGCTAAATTACTGATTTACAAACTTTTTGCTTGGATTTGGGAGTTTTAAGTTGTATAAAGTANTTACTGCTCGATAGGTTTCTTGCCTGTATGAAACCTGCCTCAATGACTTAGCGCCTGCTTTTGCAGGCGCTTTTTTTTGATTTAAAGTTGTTTTGAGCTGCTTCCAACGAATCAATTTCAAAGAGTAGGTTTAAAATTCTACTTTGCTTTCGTTGTGGTCTTTTTTTGTGATTTTTTTTCAGGTGGATAAACCAAACCAGCTGAAATTACCAACTTGGCTGCGTCTTCAATGGACATGTCTAACTCGACAATATCGGATTTTGGGAAAAACAATAAAAACCCTGATGTGGGGTTAGGAGTTGTTGGTACAAAAACTGATACCATAGGGCCCTTTGAGCTTTTTCGTTCTGCAATTTCCCCTTTTGCAGTCGTGGAAACGAAGCCAATTGCCCAAATACCTTTTCGTGGATATTCGATCATGCATGCTTTTTCAAAAGACCTTTCTTGTTGGGCAAGCACTGTTTCTGCTATTTGCTTAACGCCAGAGTAAAAGGATCGAACTACCGGCATGCGACTTACTAAATTTTCGGCATATCTAATAAATGATCGACCTATGAGGCCTTTGGCCATCCAGCCGACAAATGTTGCAAAAATTAGAAAGACAACAACTCCAACACCCCTAATGTTAAGTTGTAAGTCATAACCAAATAGGGTGCCCAGGATTTTTTCTGGTCGGTATGCATCGGGTACAAAAGGCAAAACAAACCCGTCGATCCAACCAATTACGCTCCAAATAAGCCAAATCGTTAATGCAACTGGCGCGATTACGACGACCCCTGTCAAAAAGCTAGTCCTTAAACGTGCGAGCATAATCTTGTCTGTGCCTATTTTATCTTGTGTTGTTCTAGTTTAGATAATTTACATTGTAAATCAGAGTGATAAACATCTTTTAAAGCTTTAAAAACATAATGCGATTTTTGATGCAAGTTTTGCATTATTTTTTATAAGTTCTATGTTGGACTTAAGAGATTTTCCCTGAGTAAGTTCATTGATTTTTGAAAGCAGAAAGGGTGTCACTTCTTTTGCGATTATTTTGCTCTGAATTGCTTCCTTTGCCGCGGCGTTTACTATTGGCTCTATTTCTCGAAATGGAATTTCATTTTCTTTAGGTATTGGGTTTGCTATTAGCTGGCCGCCAGGAAGAGCAAGTTGTTGTCTAATTTTATGTGATTTTGCAATCAAAGCTGGATCATTTAAAGATAGGGGGGAATAGAATGGACTATCGCAAGACCAAAAAGCTGGTAATTTTGATTGTCCAAATGTAATCACTGGAACACCAAGTGTTTCTAACACTTCAAGTGTCTTAGGAATGTCTAATATTGCTTTAGGACCGGCGCACACAACCGAAACAGCAGTTTTGGATAGCTCTTGTAAATCAGCTGAAATATCAAATGTTTTTTCAGCAAGTTTATGAACTCCTCCAATACCACCGGTAGCAAAAACTTTAATTCCAGCTAGTTTTGCAATTATCATTGTTGCAGCAACGGTCGTTGCGCCTGTATCTTTATTGAGTAGGCAATGAGCCAAATCCGCCCTTGATAATTTTCTTATATTTTTTGTTTTCGAAAGATTGGATAAAATTTCTTCTTCCAAACCAACTTTAATCACGCCGTTTATAACTGCGATAGTAGCTGGCGTCGCTCCTGTTTCTGTGATTACTTTTTCAACTTCTTGCGCGGTTTTAAAATTATCGGGCCAGGGCATGCCGTGAGTAATGATCGTACTCTCTAACGCAACTATTGGGTCGTCGTTTTGGATGGCTTTTTCAACTTTGGGCGAGAATTCTAATTTAACCATTAATGTTCACCTCGCACATAACTCGCAGCACTATTTGCAGCTAATTTAAGAGCTTTTTTCTTATCTGCAAATTTAAGATCATTTATTATATGACAAGCTAGAAAATAATCACCAGCGCCAGTTGCACGATATATTTTTTTAACATTAGGTGGTTGGAATGTAATTGGCTTATCGCTTAAAGACGCTTCTGAAAGATTGTTGTGAGCGTCAGTTACAATGGCTCTCCCTATTCCATTTCCAAGCAAATGAGTAGCAGCTTCTAATGTGTTTTCAAACTTCAAATCTAATAGCTTCTCTGCTTCTTTTTTGTTGCAATAAATTGTTACGTTTGGGAGTTTTAAAAAAGGTTTCAAACGAGTTGCTTTAGAAGGTGAGGCTGGGACAATTCTTATGTCGTAATCCAAATAATTTTTGTTATTTGCAGTTTTTAGCAAGCTATCTTGGCTCAAATTACCATCCAAAATTATCAAATTCTTAAAATGAGTAATATTTTTGATAACTTTTCCATCTACTAAAGGTTTTAATAAAATTTCACTATGTAATTCTACATTTTTGATTTCTGCAATTGCTGCTTTTAATCCATGAATGTCTTCAATCGCCACATAACTATCTGTTTTTAAATGACTACTTTTATAAACATTTTTTGTAATTATACCCAAATCATCACATAAATTAATAATTCTTCTACCCTGCGCATCCTTACCCAGTGCTGTAAGCAATTCCACTTCTTTTAATTTGCTCGATGCTAATTGCTTACAGATATTAAATGCTACGCCTCCAACGTTACTAATTATGTGACCAGGAACATCATCGCCCGTGCCAATTTGGTAGGAGCTTGAGGCGATCGTATCAATAAGGGCACTGCCAATGCATATAACTTTTACTTTATTGAGTTGCATTTAAGGCTCGAAAGGTAAGGGCTGCCCAATAACTGCTCCAAACAGCATCGTTCTCAGGATCTTCGTTGACCTCAATGATTACATTGTCGATCAGATACTCATTTCCCTCAATAACTTTAAATTTTGCAATACCATCATCATCTGTAAAGGTGACTTGGGTGGTGACATTTTTTTCTAAATCTCTCTCAAAAATAGTTATTTGTCTATTTTTTTGAGGTTTATCGTTGAATATCAGTTTAACGTAAAATTTATCTTTAGAATCTCTATTGTACGGATTGGTGAGTGCAACTATTTCGTGTTTTATACCGGCCTGTATATCGCTACCCTTTGAGTTGCCAACTCCAATCAAAATTTTTGAAAACCTGTAATAATCTTCCTTAAAGTTCATCTTAGGAAATTTGAGGTCAGAGTGTTTTTTAATAGCCCATCCTTCACCTTTCTCGACTGCAAATTCAGAAAATTTATCTACTGTTTCATAATTTATAGTAGACTTTTCACTAATATAAATTCCGGTTACCAAACCATTGTTAGAAAATGATAAAGTAGCTGCTGGAGTATCCCCCATTCTCGACTCAATATCTACTTTCTTGTTATTATTTATGTAATAAAATTCGGAAAACCTACTTTTGAAATACGATAGCTCAAATCCATCAAACATTTGACCATTTACCAAACTGAGTTTGACCTCAGCATCAATTTTTTGCTGGTAAGTGGTTGTGTCTAGCCACATTTCATGAGAAACCAGCGGCGAATTGTTTGCTATTAAAAGGCTTAATCCTGTAATTATAATGACAAAGTTTTTTTTAACGAAAACAGGTAACATATTTTTTATCTTTGCCATTTTTTTTAGTTTCAAATTTGCTGCAGTCAAAGCGCATGAAATATCACCTTCCATCTTGGATCTATCAATAAGCTCAAATGTGGTTCAGTTAAAGATAAGAATGTCGGTTGAAGCTATTTTAGCAGATGTAAACCTCTCCGAAACAGATAATACAAATCTTTCACAAAATTCTTTCAAGTATGATGAGTTAAGAAGCCTAAATCCTAAAGAAATAAAAAATTATTTTTATAACAGATGGCCTGAACTAGCACCACTTATTCAAGTAAATCAATCGGGAAGGGCATTAGAACTAAATTTTTCTGAGCTTTCAGTCCCTGAAATTGGAAATTTAGAGCTTACTAGGATTAGTCATCTCTATATTGAGGCACAATTAAAAACCAAAGACCCAATTTCTTTTTCCTGGGACCCCAAATTTGGCCCTGTAGTTGTACGGCAAATGGGTGTTCAAAACGGTATTACACAATTTTTGCAAAATGGGGATAAGTCAGACCTGATTCATTTTAATGATAACGTTCAATATACCAAACTTAATGCTTTTTTAGATTATATACCCGTGGGATTTGAGCATATCATTCCAAAAGGCTGGGACCATATTATTTTTGTCCTGGGTTTATTTTTCTTCTCAACTAAGCTTAGGCCATTGGTTTGGCAAATCTCTGCCTTCACGGTGGCGCATACATTTACATTAGCGCTAGGTTCAATCGGATATATTAAAATAATTCCAGAAATCGTAGAACCTCTTATTGCTTTATCAATAGTTTTTATCGCAGTTGAAAATATATTTTTCGATAGGCTTAGTAAGTGGAGGCCAATTGTGATTTTTATTTTTGGTTTACTACACGGTTTAGGGTTCGCTTCTGTTTTAGTAGAGTTTGGTTTGCCTGATGGTTTCTTTATTGTCGCTCTATTAGGTTTCAATCTTGGTGTTGAGATTGGTCAACTGACTGTGGTGTTACTTGCTTTTATAACCTTGGGGTATTGGTTTAATAAAAAAGATTATTATCAGATCTCTGTTGCCAGCCCTATATCATTAATAATTGGTTTAGTAGGAGCTTACTGGTTTATTGAAAGAGTAATTTAATATAAAATTTTTTGAACTTGCATATTCAAAAACTTTGGCGTAGGTGAGCATCATTAAAAATCGCAGATGGGTTGAGGGTTCTTAAGAGAGAAATTCTTATGTGATCCGCCGGTTGAAGTTTAACTTTCAAGCTCCCATCAAGGCAATAAACCGGAAAGGAAATTTAAAATGGCTCTACCAGAGTTTTCATTACGTCAATTATTAGAAGCAGGTGTTCATTTTGGTCATCAGACGCAAAGATGGGACCCTTTGATGGAATCATATATTTATGGCTCTCGCAACGGTATTCATATTATTGATTTAACTCAAACCGTCCCGATGCTTGATCAAGCTTTGAACGTTGTACGTGAAACAGTGGCAAAAGGCGGCAGTATTTTATTTGTAGGTACGAAAAGGCAAGCATCTTCACCAATAGCTGAGGCAGCAGAGAAGTGTGCACAGTATTATATGAATCATCGATGGTTAGGAGGAACGCTAACAAATTGGAAAACAGTTTCTCAATCTATTCAAAGATTGAAATCAATAGATGAGCAGGTTGCATCTGGTTCGATCGAAGGTTTGACAAAAAAAGAGAGGCTAGGGGTGGAGCGTGAACATGCCAAGCTCAAGGCTTCATTCGACGGTATCGCAGAAATGGGCGGTGTTCCAGATTTGGTATTTGTTGTTGACGTTAAAAAAGAAGCTCTTGCAGTGGCGGAAGCTAATAAGCTAGGTATACCTGTTGTGGCTGTGGTTGATACCAATTGTTCACCTTCAGGAGTTGATTACATGATACCTGGAAATGATGATGCATCACGAGCCATAGGGTTATATTGTGATTTAGTAAGCAGAGCAGCACTCGATGGCATGTCTGCTCAATTGGGTGCCGCTGGTGTTGACCTCGGAGAAATGGATGAAACGCCAACTGAAGAAGTTTTAAACGAAACGGACAATGTTGAAGAACAGGTTCCAAGCGCAACTGAAGAAGAAACTACAGAGAACAGCGCTGAGAACAAGGAAGTTTCTGATAAAGTTGAAGTTACTACCAAAAAGTCTAAGGCAACCGCAAAGATAAAAAAACCTGCTGCGAAGAAAGCAACAGCAAGTAATGCAAAAAAGAAAGATGAAGAGACCACGGAACCTTCCCCAGCTAAAGGAAAAAAGGTTAAAGAGAGTAACCCTTCTGATGAAGAAAAAGCTAAGTAATGTCCTCTAATTTGAGGCTGGTGACGATACAATTTCATGCGTTATTTATAACGCCGTATTTAAAAGGGTAAGAAAATGTCTATTACAGCAACAATGGTAAAAGAATTGAGGGAGTCGACTGGCGCAGGTATGATGGATGCCAAAAAGGCTCTCACAGAAACTTCAGGCGATTTTGAAGCTGCTGTTGATTGGTTGAGAACAAAGGGCCTGGCTAAGGCTGCAAAAAAGTCAGGAAGGATCGCTGCGGAGGGTTTAGTCGCTGTATGTGTTGATGGTTCGAACGGTGTAGCAATAGAAGTGAACTCTGAAACAGACTTTGTAGCAAAAAATTCTGAATTCCAGGAAATGGTAAAAGGCTTTGCAGGTGCTGCCTTAAATGTAGATACTGTTGAAGAACTTTCGAATGCTGAATTCCAAGGCAAAAAAGTTTCTGAAGTCCTCACTGATAAAATTGCTACGATTGGTGAAAATCTTTCACTGCGAAGAATTTTAAAAATATCAGGAGATCAGGTCGTTTCATATGTACACAACGCTGCTACTGAAGGAATGGGAGCGATAGCTGTTTTGGTAGCTTTGAGAGGTAGTAATGAAGATTTTGGCCGTCAAGTCGCAATGCACATTGCTGCAGCTAATCCTCAGGCTCTTAACAAAGACGAGTTAGATCCAGCAACCATTGAAAGAGAAAAGTCAGTATTAACAGAGCAAGCCAGAGAGTCCGGAAAACCTGAACAAGTTATTGAAAAGATGATTGATGGTAGAATGAAAAAATTCTTCTCAGAGGTTACACTTCTAGGTCAAGATTTTGTGATTGACCCAGATTTAACAGTAGAGGTAGCGGCTCAAAAAGCTGGTGTTGAAATTGTTGGTTATATTAGAATGGCTGTTGGTGAAGGAATTGAGAAGAAAGAAGAAGATTTTGCTGCAGAAGTTGCAAAGGCTGTTCAGGGTTAAAAAACAATAGTTTAGTATATTTTATTAATGTAAATCTAATCTTTTGTAAATCTATAATTAACAT
>NZGN01000096.1:0-10822 GCA_002691045.1 Marinovum sp. | reverse complement strand
GTTTCTATATTTTTTGTTCTTTGTGTTTTAGTTTTCATGACTTCGCAGGTGTTTTTTCGTTATGTGTTAAATAGTTCACTGCAATGGTCTGAGGAAGCTTCAATCTGGGCCATGATTTGGATGGTGTTTATAGGTTCGGTTGTAGTAGTTAGGCGATGGGAACATATTTATATACCAACAGTGGTTAAATTGCTTCCAATAAAAATAAGATCATTAGTAATTGTATTTACAAAAATTTTAGTTTTGATTTTCTTGTGTGTGCTGTGTTGGTATGGTTGGGGAATAGTAACTGGGCACTCTAATGCTTTCTCTCATAATATAGGTGTTAGTACAGCTTGGGCGAAAGCGTCAGTTCCCATTGGTTGTGCAATGATGGTGGTTATAACCTTGGGAGCAATAGCGGAGGACTTGGAAGCTATTTTTAAAAAAGATTGGTCGCGTTTTGAAGAGTATGGATCTAATGACGCGGTTTAATTTGAAATTTATCACAATCTGAAAGCACTGTAGAAAATGGAATTAGTTTTACCATATCTTTTTCTACCATTTTTTGGTTTTTTATTGATTGGTGTGCCAGTAGCCTTCAGCCTCGGTTTAGCCTCAACATATTTTATCTTTTTTTCAGGAACTCGAATACCGCCTCTTATTTTGATGACTCAAATGTATGGAGGGATCGATAGCTTTGCACTTCTTGCACTTCCAATGTTTGTTTTGACAGGAGAGCTATTAAATAGACTTAATCTTACCCAAAAGTTGATTAATGTTGCAAGAGCTTTGGTTGGGTGGATTAAAGGTGGATTAGCTCACGTGAACATTGTAACCAGTATGTTTTTTGCTGGTATTTCTGGTTCAGTGCTGGCCGATGCAGCCTCCATTGGGCCAATAATGATCCCTGCTATGATACGAGAAAGATATCCAGCTGCTTTCTCAGCAGCTGTTACAGGCTCTAGTGCTGTAATTGGTGCAATTATTCCCCCAAGTATTCCTCTAATAATAGTTGGGGGATCCATGCAAATATCTATTTCAGGCTTATTCGCGGCAGGTAACATTCCTTGATTGCTTGTTGGTTTTTTCTTAATGATTACAGCTTTTCTTTACTCTTTTTTTAAAGGGTATGGTGAAATTCATAGATTTGAAGGGGTAGTCCCAGTTGCGAGAGAAACTTTTGGCGCTCTTCCTGTGCTAGTTATACCTTTTCTCATTCTTTATGGAATTTTGGGTGGCGTTATGACACCCACTGAGGCAGGAGCAATCGCAGCTCTTTATTCGATAATACTAGGTATTATATATGGAACACTTAATGGAAACTTTAGTCTTTCCGAGTTTTTTAATGCTCTGTTGGGGACAGCTAAAGTTACAGGCTCTTCCCTCATAATTGTTGGTATGGCTATTGTTTTTGGTCAAATACTAATTTTTCATCAATTTCCCCAGGACCTTTTAGAATTAGTGCTTAGTCTTACGGAAAATCGAGTTTTACTATTTTTGATAATTGTACTTTTCTTTTTGTTTGTTGGAACCTTCATGGATGCTGTTGCCAATATGATAATCCTGGGTCCGTTACTTATGCCTATCGCTCTTGAAGGCCTTGGCATGCATCCTATCCAGTATGGAGTATTCCTGATGGTAGGGCTTTTGTTGGGTGTGATTACTCCGCCTTTAGGTATTGTTTTGTTTATCGTTGCGCCAATAGCAAAAACTTCAATTGAAAAAACAGCAATAGCTGTTATCCCATTTTTGATAGCGGAACTTATAGTTCTTGCGCTTATAGCTTTTGTGCCAGCAGTCACACTTTATTTACCTAGGCTCGCAGGAATAGTGGGTTAGACAAATCTAGACTAGTTTGAGCAAGCATGGACTTATGGTTTAGTTTTTATTCAAGACCGGAAATACCTTCGTGCAATTGAAAGATAAACTCGCTTGGTTTGCCGCTTCTAAAAGGTTAGCATCCATGAAACGGGGAGCGACCATTTGTATACCAATCGGGAGCTCTTTTTCCCCAAAAAACCCGGGTAAAGCTATAGCTGGTACATGTAAAACACTCCATATACGTTGGAAGATTGCATCACCAGTTGTGTTTAAGCTCTCGGGCGCAACTCCTGGCGCTCCAATGGAAATTACCCCATCAAAATCACTCGCTATATTATCAAACTCTTTTCGACACTCAGCAGCATAATCATAGGCATTTCTTAACTTTTCGAACGATATATTATCAGCATCCTCAACCCTGTTTTTGAAGTCTTTTGCTAGTAAATCAAAGTTTTCAAGATATTCGGCTAAAAAAGCTGTACGCCCTTCGCCCTTCATAATTGTAAGTTGAGTTTGATATAAATTCTCAAATTTTTTTGGTAATGATAATTTTTTAACTTTATGACCTGATTTACTTAACAAGCTAGCAGCTTCTTCTAAAGCTTTATTAGCATTGCTGGATGCTAAATTACTTTTGGGCAATTCACAAATCGCAAAACTTTTGGTCTCTTTTTTTACAGTTAAATTAGGTGAGTTTCGAATTGCTCTTGTATTTTCAGCTAGTAATGAAAGGTCAGCAACAGATCGGCCATACCATCCGAGGGTATCTAGAGAAACAGAGTAAAACTTGGCGCCTTCGCGGCTAACGGATCCAAACGTCGGTTTCATTCCAAAGATGCCACAAAAGCTGGCTGGCCTCAGTACAGAACCACCAGTTTGAGTTCCAATAGAAAGCATTGTTGTTCCGGATGCAACAGCTGCAGCAGAACCACTTGATGAGCCACCAGCAGTATGGGCTTTATTGTGAGGATTTGTCGTGGCAGGTAGCTTTCCGCCAGCAGCAAACTCATGAGTGTCAGTTTTTCCTGATATAATTCCGCCAAGAGACTTCAGAATGCTTACAATTGCGGCGTCTTTGCTGGGTTGGTGACCTCTGTATATAGGACTATTGTGTTGTGTAGGCATATCAATAGTATCTATCATGTCTTTAACTGCGATAGGTAACCCATGAAGTTGGGACTTTATAGATCCCAGGGACTGAACCTGCCTGAGAAACAATTTTTTATCAAAGTATGCATAGGCTTTTACCTGATCTTCACATAATTCAAACCTCTCAATGCATGAAAGAGCCAAATCAACTGGATTTAATTTTCCCTTCTTAATTGCGATAGCAGCTTCAGCTGCAGTTAGCTCGAAAGGTTCGCTTGACATAAATTTTCTCTTATTTAGTTGAACCGGAAGTTTTCTGAGAACGATTTCAAATTTTGATTTTGATCAATATCCATAACTTTATTTATAATATCATTCTGTTGAGCTGGACGATAAAAGCGCTCGGTATTCTCTTTAAATTTTTCTATAACTTGAGCTTTTGGCATGCCTCTTTTAATTTCTTCTAGAGTAACAATTCTATGTGCCGTAATTTTCTCACCGTCCTCTGTTGTCGCTATTATTCGGCAATTTCTTTTTTGTGGTGTTGCGTTTGAAAACTCATCTAGAACGATTACCTCGCATTGTTTTATTATATCGATTATGTCATCGTCTAGAAAACGTTTTTCCTCAAAAGAGTCAGGAATAACTTTTCCATCAGCAAGGGCACATGCAACTGAAAATAACATAGAGTGATCTGCAGTTTCACGAGTTTTTGGTGCCCAAAGTTCAGGATCTTTTACGGCACCTTCCCATGCAGATTTATACGTTTCGATTTTGAGGCTTTTCATTTTTTTGCCATTTAACTTTTCCTTAAGATCAATGGCAGTAAAAATTGGAAGCTGGCAACTATCTCTAACGGCATGAGTTTTTATGTTAGTTTGCTCAATTCCCCAATCCCAAGGGCTGGTAAAATCTGGCAAATTGATATCAAATTTCTTACCACTTAATGTTTGGTTCCATACACCAAAAATCCCTTCAAATGCATTAAAAGGACCAGACATTCCTTCTCTCGCTAGTCTTGCAGCAAAAACCCCATTTCTTGCTCCATTTGGGCCTGCGCAACCTTTCCACATGGAAAGTTCCCCTGCACGTGTTTGATAGGTGCTAAGGTTAGGTATTATAGCGAGAGCAATCGAGTGCATTAGTTTATCTCTTTCCAAACCCATAAGCTTTCCAGCAGCTAATGCCGTTGCGATTGATCCTGTAACGGGCTGATCCCAGCCAGCTTCATTAAACGGGACATTGTCTGTAAAGCGACACATTATTTCATAGGCTGCAGTTAAAGCTGTAATAAATTTTTGACCTGAAAGTTCAAAAGATTCAGAAACGGCAAGTATTGCTGGTAAGTAGTCTGAAGGGTGGTGCGCATCTTTTGTTCTCCAAGCGTCGTTTAAGTCTAAATAACGAACCATAACGCCATTTGCGAAAGCCACATCCTCCAAAGAAGATCTTTTCCCAGTTCCCCAAATTTGAGCGGTATCTGTTCCTTTTACTTCGCAGGCCAAGTCTCGTGCTATTTTACATGGTTTTGCCTCAAAAGCAGCGATTGCTACACCTACACTATCAAGGATCCGCATTTTTGAAGCGGTTATAGCTGTTTCTGGTATATCATCAAAATTTAGATCATTGGTAAAATCAGCCAATTTTCTTTCTAAGCCATTAACCATTTCATTTTCCCATCTTTCGCGCTGCTTCTGTTGCACTGTTATCCAAACGATTATTTTTTATTACTACGCCATAAGTTTTTTTGGCAGTATCACGATCAATGAGGCCATCCAAAACGTCGTTTAAAACTAAATTAGGGTCTCTCAAAAAAGGATCTCCATAGCCGGCGCTTGCAGGTCCACAAACTCGAATAACGTCGCCTGATTTAACCTTTTGGCCTGATACTTTAGAAGGCCATTCGATTTGATCTTTCGTGCCAGGGTTTAGTGTCAATCGGGCGCCATGCCCATTCTGGCCGCCAAATATACCAAATGGCTTCTCCAAAATACGGTCACCATTACAAGAAAAGTAGCCATCTTCCAGAAACCTTACTTCCCGGACATGTCCACATCCGCCCCTCCAAGTTCCGGCGCCTGGTTGTTCTGGTCTAATTTCGTATCGTTCGACACGAAGAGGGTATCTTAATTCAATCTCCTCGCAGGGAACATTTTTTGTGTTGGCCATCAGATTATCTACTGTATCTAAACCATCTTTTGTAGCTCTTGCGCCGTAACTTCCCTCATTCACTTCTACACACACCCAATAGTTTTGATCTTTTTCGCTAAAACCAGAGTAGGAAACACTCATTACTGTTGCCGCATTTCCCGCTGTTGCTTTTTCCGGCATGACTGGTGCTAGAGCTCTTATTATACAATCTATCACGCGTTGAACCTGAGCCATTCTTGCAAAGCAGGCTCTTGGAAAATTAGGGTTAAAAATGCTTCCTTTGGGGGCATATACATCCACTGCTCGAAAGATACCTTCATTTTGAGGTATAAAGTCTTCAATTTCTGCTTGGTCTAAAAGTATTGTTCTTATGGCATAGTAACATGCCACTTTAAGTGAACCTTCAAANGGTACGTTGAATCCAGTTTCGACCTCATCTGCAGACCCTGAAAGGTCAACAGTTAAAGANTTNCCTGTCTTTTTGATAGTAACAAANACCCTTAATTTTTGATCCCAGTTTCTGCCATCATTGTCTAACCAGCTCTCAGCCGAGTATTCACCATCGGGTATTTTTCCAATTTCTGCTCGTAGCCTCTTTTCAGAATAATCAATCCAATAGTTTGCTGCTCCTATAACTGTCGATTTGCCATATCGATTAACGAGCTCTAAAAAACGTTTTTTTCCGCGTAGAGTTGAAGCTATCATAGCTTCGATATCAGCTGCATTATGGCTAGGAGTTCTGACACTGTCCTGCAAAATTGACCAAACAGCTTCGTTCCTTACACCTTTTTCATATAGTTTAATGCTATCGTAGATGGTTCCTTCGGCAAAAAGGTCAATTAGGTCTATATTTAGACCTGGAGCGGCTGCACCTATATCTACAAGATGTGCGGTGGCCGCTGAAAACCCAATCAATTGATTGTCATGGAAAATTGGCACTGCAACAGCTAGGTCTGGTGTATGAGATGCACCATAATAGGGGTGGTTGTGGATAATAATATCACCATCAAAGATTTTTCCTTCTAATTTTCGCATAAAGCCACGAATATAGAATGGAAGTGACCCAATATGCATTGGAGAAGTTTCACTTTCGCAAAGCTCTTGTCCTGTCGAATCGAAAATACCACATCCGATATCTTCAGATTCTCTAATAATACTGGAGTTTGACATCCGATATAGGACATGCGCCATTTCTTTGGCAATTGAATCGAATGCACCGCCGATAACTCTCAGTGTGACTTTATCAATGGAAGTATCACTCAATTTAGGGCCCCTTTTGATATAATAATGTTACCAAGTTTATCTATCGAGGCCTTCCAATTAGGTAAAATTACTGTTGTAGAATCCATTTGGTCAATTACAGCTGGACCTGTGATGTGGTTCCCAGGCAATAGATCTTTTCGATAATATCTTGGCGTTTCAAGACAAAGTAATTTTCCATTAATTAAAAAATAGGCTTCACCTGAAGATCGCGGATTTACTTGATTTTTAGTCTTATAAATTTTCTTTAGGTTAGATACTTTGACCTTAGCTGTCTCGCCCCGACCCCTTACTCTAATGTTAACAATTTGTATATTCTTCTCAGCGAAACTCTTTCCATATTGTTTTTCATGCTGGACATGGAAATTATTTGATAATATTTTTGCAAATTCTTTTTTAGAAATTCCATTTGTATTTGGATAGGGAGTGACAAGCTCGTAACCCTGCCCTTCATAACGACAATCTGCTGCCCTCTCTAAATGAATTTCTTCTTTCTTGAAGCCATCTTCTTTTAACATAGTAAAAAGGACGGCCTCCAGTTCGTTGTACGCTATCTGTAAACTATCAATATTAGTCTCATTTGCATCAATCATCACGGTCTTGCTTTTTTCGTAAACAACATCTGATGCCAGTAAGCCAAGAGCAGATGTAAGACCCGGATTTGGAGGGATCACAATTGTTGAAATGCTTAATTCGTTTGCAATTGCGCACGCAAAAAGTGGCCCTGCGCCACCAAAAGCAACTAAGGCGAAATCACGCACATCAAATCCACGACGTATGCTGTTTAATTCACATGCCCTTGTCATAGAATGAGTCAATATATGGATTGCTCCTGCCGCGGCCTCTTCTGTAGACATATTTAGAGAGCGACAAAGATGTTTTTCTATAGACGTTATCGCTAATTTTTTCTGAAGCGTAAGACGTCCTCCTAGAAAAGTGTCTGGATCTATCCATCCCATTGCTAGCATACAATCTGTTGCTGTTGGTTCGCTACCGCCTTTTCCATATGCTGCTGGGCCTGGGTTTGCTCCAGCGCTTCTTGGTCCAACTTGAAATTGTCCACCGCTATCGACGTAAGCTATTGAGCCTCCGCCTGCTCCGATAGCGTCCATCTCAGCCATAGGCACCATAGCATGGTAATCACCTAGTCTAGTATCAAGGATATGCTTATATAAAATTTCTCCTTTTGGAGCTACTCCAATATCGGCGCTAGTACCCCCCACGTCTAGGGTAATCACATTTTCAAAGCCAGCAGATTTTCCAATAAAAATGCCTCCCATTAGTCCCCCAACGGGCCCTGACATTAAAAGATTTACAGGGTTTAGTTGTGCTGATTGTAATGTCGTTGCTCCACCCGAAGACTGCATAAGATGTAGATCAGCTTTGATTCCATTCTTTTTAAGAGACTCACTCATTGTGCCAAGATATTTTGACGTCTTGGGGCCAACATATGCGTTTAATGCTGTTGTAGAAAATCTTTCATATTCTCTGTATTGTGGTGTTACTTCGTAACTTGTTGTCACAAAAATATTTGGTGCCATTTCTTGAACTATCTTTTTGGCTCTGCTTTCGTGGTCTGGATTGAGGTATGAGTGTATAAAACAAATGGCTATTGCCTCTACTCCCTCGGCTATCAATATATTTGTAGCTGACCTAACGGCTTCCTCGTCTAACGGTTTTAAAACAATTCCTGGAGGAGCTATTCTTTCCGGAACAGTATGTCTCCACCGACGTGGCACTAATGGAAATTTCTGCCAGGGTAAGTCTAGTTGAAGACTAAAGGTCTGCGGTCTCTTGTGCCTAGCCATATGAAGAATATCTCTGAATCCTTCAGTTGTAATTAATCCCGTTTTTGCTCCACCGTGCTCAAGAGCAATATTTGTTGCAATGGTTGTTCCGTGCATCAAGTAACTTATGTCTTTTGGAGAAATGCCTGTTCTTTTGATATGCTCAATCAGTGTTAGAACGGCTCCTTTTGATGGATCCTCAACAGTAGTTGGGGTTTTGTGAACTTGTATCTGACCTGTCTTCGTATCTAACAAAACAAGGTCAGTGTGCGTTCCACCTACATCAATTCCAACTGTATACATTAGAAGTTAGATCTCCGTTAAGTCCACAAGAGTTGAAATTTTTGGCATACTTTCTAAATCCATAGAAGCATCAAACAGAGCCCGAGCTTTTTCATTGCTCATAACCCTTTCAGACAAGCTATAAAATTTTGACTGTATTTCGGCATCACTCGGACCGCGCTCAATATCTTCTGCTGTTAAAGAAAGTTTAGAAGTGAAGCTTTTACCGACATCGTTTTTTGCAATTAATTGACAAGTGCGGACGCCAGGCGACATTGCGCTGAACTCTTGGCTTATTTCGACCTCTGTTTTAGAAATAAGATTAAGCACATCCTGATCTAGAAAACGTTCAGTTTCAAAGGACTCAGGTGTAATAGTGCCATCAATTAGACCCAGAGCAATGGCAATTAGCATAGAATGGTCAGCGGTTTCGCGGGTTTTTGGGGCCCAAAGCTCGGGATCTTCTACGGCCCCTTTATAGGCTGAGCCATAAGTTATAATTTTTAAGGCCTCTATATCTTTAGCAGAAATTTTTTTTCGCAGGTCCCGTGCTGTTTGTACAGGCAACTGACAGCTATCACGTACTGGATACATTTTTATATTTGTTTGTTCTATGCCGAAGAGACTTTTGCCGAATGAAAGGGGAGCTATTTTATGTTTTTTCTTAACAGTCTGGTTCCAAAGACCATATATACCATCAAACGCTTCATACGGTCCGGTCATACCTTTTGACGCTAGAAGTGCGGCGAAAATTCCTTGCCTGGACCCATTTGCCGCCGCAGCACCTTTCCACATAGATAATTCTCCAGCTCTAGTTTGGTAAGTACAGAGATTTGGAGTTATGGCTAAGGCTAATGCATCCCGCATTGAGGTTGGTGATAGTTTTAGCATACGACCTGCAGATAGTGCCATCGCTATTACTCCTGGAACAGGTTGATCCCATCCGTTTTCGTTGAAGGGAACTGTGTCAACAAATCTACATTGTATTTCATAGGATATAGTAAGTGCGAGAAGAGCATCTTGGCCGCTGAGGTCCAAGGCTTCTGCCATCGCGATAATACCACCTAAATTATCAGATGGATGGCTTCCATCAATAGTCCTATGAGTGTCATTTATATCCAAGTACCGAAGCATGGTCCCATTGGTGAAAGCTGCACCTTCAGGTGTTGATCTTTCTAATGATCCCCATATTCTCGCTGAGCACCCATTTGTTAATCTTGGAGTTATTTTCCGAGCAATTTCCACGGGCTTGGCTTCAAAAGCACCAAGTGCTCCACCAATCGTGTCGATTACTCTGCGCTTTGCTTGATTTATGGCTTTTTCTGTTAAATCTTCAAAACCAAGTGACATGGAATATTCTATTAGTTGAGTTTCAACTGGGCTACAAAGTTTATCCATTCTAAATAATCTTTTTATCTAATAGTTCTTTTTGATCTTCATCACTAAAGCCAAGTTCTGAAAGCACTTCATTGTTATGTGACCCAACTTTTTGAGGGCCAAGCCAATTTACCTTTCCAGGTGTTTTGCTCAGCTTGGGTACTATACCTGGAACCTTTAGCGATCCAAAAGTTTCATCATCTATCTCTAAAATCATTTCGCGGGATTTGAATTGCTCATCCTCAACAATATCCTCAATTGAGTTAATGGGACCCCAGACTACACCGTGATCATCTAGCTTTTGGCCTATATCTTTCATTGTAAGTGTTTTTGTCCAATCTGATATTAGACTGTCTAGCTCAGAAGCATTATCGCCCCTAGCTTTATGATCTATAAATCGAGGGTCACTTGCCCATTCCACCTTGTCCATTGCTTCGCAGAGTCTTTTAAACATGGGATCAAGATTGGCCGCTACAACAACAAAATTTTCATCTAATGTAGGATAAATATTTGAAGGTGCTACATTTGCCAGACCTGTTCCACTTGGCTTTCGAATTATGCCGCACTTATCGTATTCCGTCAGCGTGCTTTCTAACATTGAAAAGCAACTTTCCGTAATTGCGGCATCAACTATTTGCCCCTTTCCATTATTTTTTTCCCTTTCAAAAAGAGCCATTAAAAAACCTTCAACAGCAAACATTGCAGTAAGTGTGTCGCCAAGCGAAATTCCAAAACGTGGCGGGGGTGTATTTGGAAAGCCATTTATAAAACGTATGCCTCCCATTGCTTCGCCAATACTCGCAAATCCCGGCCTATTTGCTGATGGCCCTGTTTGCCCAAAACCAGAAACTCTAACAATGATTAATTTTGGATTAATTTTGTGAAGTTCTTCTGGAGACATACCCCATTTTTCAAGAGTACCAGGTTTGAAATTTTCGATAAGGCCATCAGCCGAGGCTAGTAGTTTTCGTACAATTTCTTGTCCTTTTTTTTCTCTTAGATTCACTGTCACAGATTTTTTGTTTCTAGCCAATGTAGGCCACCAAAGTGACTTTCCTTTATACCGATGATGT
>NZGN01000095.1:0-8842 GCA_002691045.1 Marinovum sp. | reverse complement strand
AAGTTAAACAAAAGATAAAAAATTTAATTTTTAAACTTATAATAAACAGTTAAGCAAAAGCTAAACAATTCTTATCCACTAAATTATACATGGTTTTATTTATGGTAAATGATCTTTTATTAGCTTCTTCATCTTCAATAAGAAAACAATTATTTGAAAAAGCAAATGTATCAGTTAAAACTGTAAAGCCAAACGTAGATGAAGAGTCAGTTAAAGCCTCTCTGCTGATGGAACAATATAAACCTCGAGACATAGCCGATGCGTTAGCAGAACTAAAGGCTACTAAAGTCTCGTCAATGAACCCTGCCAGTTTAGTTATTGGCTGTGATCAAATATTAGAACTAGAAGGTTCAATTCTAAAAAAGCCTGCCAGTAAAGAAAAAGCGATAGAGCAGATACTGAAAATGTCCGGAAAAAAACATGTAGCATATTCAGGCGCTGTTATATGTGAAAATGGTAATCCTGTGTGGCGGTTTGTTGGTAAAGCAGAATTATATTCTAAGAATTATAAAGAGGATTATGTTGCGAAATATGTGAATAGGAATTGGGAAAGCATTAAAGAAAGTGTAGGTGGATACAAAATTGAAGAGGAAGGTAGCCGTTTGTTTGCAAAAATTACAGGTGATTTTTTCTCTATTTTAGGAATGCCTTTAATAGAAATAAATAATTATCTAAGCACAAAGGGCTCAATCGATGAGTAATAAAAAGCCTCTGTTAGCTGCCGTTTTAGGTAATCCCATATCACATTCAAAATCCCCCCGAATGCATAACTATTGGTTAAAACAAAACAAGATTGAAGGTTATTATATACCAATAAAAGTAGAAGATAATAAGCTAGAGGAAACTATATATTCCCTAAAAGATATGGGTTTTTCTGGAGCTAATGTTACCATACCGCATAAAGTGAAGGCTTTAGATATTGCGCACCAATCTTCTAAAAGAGCACAAGACATTGGTGCAGCAAATACACTTACTTTTACAGAAGCGGGAGGTATATATGCAGACAATACAGACGGTTATGGATTTATAAATAATATTAAGAGTAAATACTCTGATTGGGTTCCAGGGAGAGGCTCATCATTAGTCTTAGGAGCAGGAGGAGCCAGTAGAGCTGTTGTTGCAGCTTTATTGGAACAAGGTTCAAACGACGTTATAGTGTTGAATAGGACTATAGAAAGAGCAGAAGAATTAAGAGATAAATATGATAAAAGAGTAAGGGTCGAAAAGTGGGATTCACTGAACGAAATAATTGCAATAAGTAACAATATAATTAACACAACGTCTTTAGGCATGAATGATGAAACAGCGATTAGCATCAATCCAGAAGCTATATCTAAAAAAGCGCTTATTTCAGATCTTGTTTATACACCTTTAGAAACAAACCTACTGAAAATTGCTAAGAACAGAAAAATAAGGTTTGTTGATGGGCTAGGCATGCTGATTCATCAGGGTGTGCCAGGTTTTGAGGCATGGTTTGGTAAAACACCATTAATCACAGAAGATCTAAGAGAGTTATTATTAAAATGATATTCAAGCTTGGGCTTACAGGATCCATGGGAATGGGAAAAACAAGCACAGCTTTATTATTTAAAAAGCATAATTGTGGAGTTTGGGACGCAGATAAAGCGGTACACAGATTATACAGCAAAGGTGGCGCCGCAGTGAAACCAATTCAAAAACATTTCCCGGGCGCAGTAAAAGGAGGATCGATAAGCAGAGAAGAGCTAAAAAAAATATTAAAAAAAGACTTTACTCAGATAAATACTCTGGAAAGCATAGTTCACCCTTTAGTTTCAGAAGATAGAAAACATTTTATCGATACCACAAAATTTAAAATAAATGTTTTTGATATACCGTTACTGTTTGAAACAGGAGCGAATAAGTTAATGGATAAAGTTGCATGTGTATATGTGCCTAAGACTATTCAGATGGATAGAATAAAATCACGAAAAACAATGGAAGATATAGAGATAAAAAGGATCCTTGATCAGCAAATGCCTATAGAGGAAAAAAGTAAATTAGCTGATTTTGTAATAGAGACTTTTAATAAGCGAGATACCGAAAAACAAGTTTTGAATATTATAAAAAAAATAGAAAGTGATTTTAATGCGTGAAATAGTTTTAGACACGGAGACTACAGGCTTAGATCCAGGGGCAGGTGACAGAATAGTGGAAATAGGGGCCGTAGAGCTTTGGAACCATCTGCCTACAGGTAAGACTTTTCATAAATATCTGAATCCAGAACGAAATATGCCGGACGAAGCACAGGCCGTTCATGGTTTGACGGAAGATTTCTTAAAAGATAAACCCGTGTTCTCTCAAATTGTCGACGAATTTTTGGAATTCATTGAAGGTTCAAAACTTATAATACACAACGCTTCTTTTGACATGAAGTTCATTAATTCTGAGCTAGCGTTGGTGAGAAGAGCAGAACTGCCAAATAGTATGGCAATAGATACCTTGGCGATAGCTAGGAAAAATTTCCCAGGCTCGCCGGCCTCTTTAGATGCATTATGTCGGCGATTTAATATCGATAACTCGTCAAGAACGCTTCACGGTGCGTTGTTGGATTCAGAAATTCTAGCAGAGGTTTACCTCGAACTAATAGGTGGTCGTCAACCTGATTTTGGTCTTTCCGATATTAATAACATAGAGGANAAGAAAANAGATCAAAAAAAGCAAAGCTTGAAAAGGTCTAAACCACTANAGGTTCGTCTAACTNAAGAAGAAAAAGANGCACATGCAGCGTTTGTACAACAACTTGGAGAAAATGCTGTTTGGAATAAANTAGAAACAAAAAATTAGTTTTTTGTCGCCTTTTCAGCTTCNGCTTGGCGCCTAGCAATTTCGTTTTGATATAGTGCTAAGAAATTTATCTGCTCAAGGTTTAAAGGAGGAAAACCTCCATCACGTGTTACATCACCAACAATTCGTCTTAAATAAGGAAATAATATTCTAGGGCATTCGATCATCAAGTACGGGTGGATCTGGTCTTCTGGAACACCCGTTATTTCAAATATTCCACCGTATTCTATCTCCAATATAAAAAGTTTGGCGTTGTTACCGTCATTTGCTGTTTCAGATTTGGCAGACGAGTCGACTGATAACTTAATTAAAACCTCGTATTGGCTTTCTATTTTTCTCTTCTTTGCATCAAGGTTAACTCTTACTTTTACATCTGGAGCAGAATTACTATCCAATCCCCTCTGAGCTAAAATATTTTCGAATGACAGATCCCTTATAAATTGCGCCAAAACTTTGGTGTTGGGTTGTGCCGGTTGTTTTTCTTCTGCCATTTAAAACTCCACATGGTTTTTTGTTTTATTTATTAATTCAATCACCATTATTGGTCCATGGCGACTTTTCTTCTGGTCTGACTTCTTTGTAGTCCGTTATTTCGATGTCTTTGTAACTCTGCGTGCTGCTGTGAGGTTTGCTCTCGCTAGACAGGCTTATAAATTTTAAATTATTTTTTAACCATGAAAATGTGACGCTTCTTACACCCGGTATTAATAACAGAAATCCCACGGAATCTGTAAAAAAACCAGGTGTTAAAAGTAAAGCACCTGCAAACAAGATCATTGCACCATGTACCATAGGTTCGGTTGGATTTTTTAGCTCATTAAGTTTACCTTGGATCTCTTTTAATACGTAAATACCTTGTGCTTTAACCAAAAAGGTACCCAAAATAGCTGTGAGCAATATGATTGAAAGAGTAATATAAGTGCCAATTGCCCCTCCAATTATTATGAAAAGCCAAATTTCCAAAACAGGAACAACGATAAATAACAATAACAACCACATATTTTTTGCTCCAGTTAATCGTGTGGTGGACTTGTTGGGTCTTTGCACCTACATAGATAATGAGATAGAGGAATTCCACATATTCTTTGACAGAGGCTAAAATGAACCCTGCGATTATTGAACTAATTATTCTGGCTGGTATTGCTGTGTTTTTATTTTTAAGGCTGAGAAGTGTCCTTGGAACACGTGAAGGTTTTGAAAAACCACGAATGCAGCCTAAAAATGACGCGCCTAAGCGCGATTTTAAAGTAATAGATGGTGGAGAAGACAAAGACATTACGGATAATGTAGATAAAAACTCTAAATCGGCAGAAGCCTTAAAGTTAGTAAAATCTGAAGATGAAAACTTTACAGTAAATGAATTTTTGTCAGGAGCTCGATCTGCTTATGAGTGGATTCTTATGTCATTTGAAAAAAATGAAATTGATGAGATACGAGAGCTACTAAGTGAAGAGGTTGCCGAAGCTTTTGATGCGGTTGTTGATCAACGGGTATCACAAGGTCTTACAATAGAAGCAGAGTTTATCGGTATAAGAGAAATGAAATTGGTGGAAGCAACTTATAGTTCAAAAACCAAAACTGCGGAGATCTCAGTTTCTTTTGTCGGAGAAATGACATCTGTTGTAAAAAATTCCTCAGGAGAGATAGTTGAAGGCGACTCTAAACAAATAAAAAGGCAAAAAGATACCTGGACGTTCTCTAAGGATATAAAATCTTCAAATCCAAATTGGTTACTGGTGGCAACTGGTGAGTAGCGCCTGCTAAGTATATTTAGCTATTTTACCCAGACCATGGGTGGGAAAGATATGAAACAGCGTATTTTAAAAGACGAAGAAAAAGAGTTATGGAACAAATTTTCTAGATCAACTAAGCCCCTAAGGTCGCAAAATAAAAGAAACAAAAAACCCAGTACTATAAAAATCACAAAACAAAAAAACCATGATTTGGATAAAAACACTACTAATGTCACGAATGTTAGGCCCAACACAAAAATCATAAAAGATGATAAGCCCGCGTCTTCTTTAAGAATGGACGCAAAACTTCACAATAAATTAAAACAAGGAAAACTTAGACCACAAGCAAAGCTAGATTTACATGGTTTGAATTTGGCTCAAGCTCAGCCAGCATTAACAAATTTTGTTTTGGGCTCTTATGATAAAGGTCTTCGACTTGTACTAGTAATTACCGGTAAAGGGCGAAATACTGAAAATAATGACATCATACCTAGAAGAGTAGGTGTATTAAAGACAAATGTTCCCAATTGGTTGGCTAATGAGCCTGTAAACAGTAAAATCCTCCAAACGACTGAGGCTCACGTCAGGCATGGTGGTGGTGGGGCTTATTACGTATATTTAAAAAAGAAAAAGTAACCATTCGATTAAGTAAACGAATATCTTTTGGAAAAGTAGGATACAGTTAATGGAACTGAAAGAAAGTAAGCTAATTAATACGGACAAAGCCACTGTTTGGAACGCTTTAATGTCCCCTGATGTTTTATTAAAATGTATACCAGGGTGTAAAGAAATGACAGGTGATCCAGAAAATGGTTTTGAGGCAACTGTAGTCCAGAAAGTAGGGCCAGTAAAAGCTACGTTTAAAGGACAAGTTACGCTTTCTGATCTGATATTGGAGAATAGTTTAAAATTGAAAGGCGAAGGAAAAGGAGGAGCAGCAGGTTTTGCAAAAGGAGAGGCAAAGGTAAACATGTCGGAGGAAAACGGTTTGACCACTTTATCCTATACAGTGAATGCAAAAGTTGGCGGCAAGTTGGCCCAACTGGGTAGTAGAATTATAGATGGATTTGCAAAAAAAATGGCAGACCAGTTTTTTGAAAACTTTAAGGCCACCGTGGAAGGCGATCCAATTCCTCAAAAAGAAAAGAAAAGCTGGTTTAAAGGTAAATCAGTTTAAAAAATAACGAAACTCTTAAAAATCACAAGCAGATCTAATGGATTTTATATTATCTCCGTAAGGAGCAGGGTTGGTTACTGAACCGTTTTTAAAAACAGCAGAACCAGCAACTAATATATTTGCCCCAGCTTCTACAGAAAGCGGCGCTGTCACAGCGGTCACTCCTCCATCAACCTGTAAATGAATTGGTCGATCTGATATCATTTCTCTAAGCTTTTTTATTTTTCTAAGTTGTGATTGGATAAAACTCTGTCCTCCAAACCCTGGATTTACTGTCATAACGCAAATTAAATCAATATCTTCTAAAAGATATTCTATACTTTCTGCTGGTGTAGACGGATTTAGTGCAATACCAGCTTTACAACCTGAATCACGGATTGCTTGCATTGTCCTGTGTGAATGATTTCCCGCTTCTATATGAGCTGTTATGATGTCTGCTCCAGCCTTAACAAAATCATTTATATAATTATCAACGTTTGAAATCATTAAATGCACATCCATTGTAGTGTTTATATGCGGACGAATAGCACTACAAAGTGGGGGGCCAAAAGTCAGGTTTGGAACAAAGTGCCCATCCATAACATCAACATGTATCCAGTCTGCTCCTTGACTTTCTATAGCTTCGATTTCTTTTCCAAAATTAGCAAAATCGGCAGACAGAATAGACGGTGCTATTTTAATAGAGCGGTCAAAGTTCATACTTGTATCCTCACAATTCGTTAATTAAGCCATACATTTTTAAAATTTAAATCTCAACTATTAGTCATTTTATGACTTTAATGTTTAGGTTAACGTGTATGAATCAAGCAAAAAGGTTGAAAAAGTGTTACCAGATTGGACAAAAGAAATTGAAGACAGCCTTTCTAAAATAAGGTCCCACATTGTTAAAACGCCAACATTTGAAACATCTTCTTTTGGACAAAAAGTTGATTTAAAATTGGAACATTTACAACACACAGGAAGTTTTAAGTGTAGAGGAGCCTTTAATTCACTTTTAGATAATGGAATGGCGAGTCAAGGAGTAGTTGCTGCTTCGGGAGGAAATCATGGAGCAGCAGTTGCATATGCTGCGCAAAAGCTAGGTATAAAGTCCCATATATTTGTTCCAGAGCTTTCTGGAAAAACAAAAATAGAACTAATCAAAAAAACTGGTTCTAATTTAACAATAGTACCGGGTACTTATGCTGATGCGTTAGAGGCTGCTAACAAACATCAAGCAGAGACGAACGCTATTTCTGTTCATGCTTATGATACAGCTGAAACAGTAGTTGGCCAAGGAACACTGTTTTGTGAATGGGAACAGCAGGGCCTACAAGCAGATACATTAATAATAGCCGTTGGTGGCGGAGGGTTAATTTCTGGAGCTATTTCTTGGTTTGGTAAGAAAAAAAAAATAGTGGCTGTCGAGCCTGAGAAGTGCCCAACATTAAATGTTTCATTAGAAAATGGCAAGCCAACGAGTGTTTCTGTTTCCGGGGTTGCTGCTAATGCATTAGGTGCAAAATTAATTGGAAATATTTGTTTTAATCTGTCAGTGCAAAATGAAATTGAGAGTGTTTTAGTATCAGATAGTGAAATCGTTGAAGCACAAAAACTGCTTTGGGAAAAACATCGTATGCTGGTGGAGCCCGCTGGGGCAGCCGCATTGGCAGCAATCATTTCAGGTAAATATCAACATAGCCCAAATGAAAAATTGGCTATTTTAATTTGTGGAGCAAATCCAACTGTGGCACCAGACTTTTAAAATAACATTGTAACATTCAATTTCGCTGTTTATAGGGTCACAAAAGTTTGAGGAGCGATATGATGTCTAATGCTATATTAGAAAGTGAAATTGAGGCAGCATGGAATATAAGAGATACTATAACTCCTAGCACTGAGGGAAAGGTTCGCGACGCTATAGAAGAAACCTTGGAAGCCCTAGATAAAGGGGAGCTTCGTGTAGCAGAAAAGACAGAAAATAATGTCTGGAAAGTCAATCAATGGGCAAAAAAAGCTGTTCTCCTTGGGTTCAGAATTAAAGATATGGAAATCCAAAATGGCGGTCCCCAGTCTTCAGGTTGGTGGGATAAAGTGGACAGTAAATTTAAAAACTGGACTGAAAAATCATGGAAAGAAGCGGGTTTTAGAGCAGTTCCAAATTGTGTGGTTAGGAAGTCAGCATACATAGCTCCCGGTGTTGTTTTAATGCCATCTTTTGTGAACTTAGGCGCTTATGTTGATGAAGGGACAATGGTTGATACTTGGGCTACAGTAGGAAGTTGCGCGCAAATAGGTAAAAATGTTCATCTTTCTGGAGGTGTCGGTATAGGAGGTGTTTTAGAGCCCATGCAGGCTGGACCGACTATAATAGAAGATAATTGTTTTATCGGCGCAAGATCAGAGGTTGTTGAAGGGTGCATAGTCCGAGAAGGATCTGTTTTGGGCATGGGGGTGTACATTGGTCAATCTACAAAAATAGTAGATCGAGAAACAGGAGAAATCATGTATGGAGAAGTGCCACCTTACTCTGTTGTGGTTTCAGGTTCCATGCCATCTAAAAATAACGTAAGTCTATATTGTGCTGTGATTGTTAAACGTGTTGATGAAAAAACGCGAAGCAAAACAGGAATAAATGAGCTATTAAGAGACTAACAATAGCTTAATAGTTAAGTGCCAAAGAAAATGACGAACAAAAAAAAGGCCGTATATACTTTAGTTGTTCAAGTTGGTCGTGCAAAAAATGATGGTCTGCCAAAAGGCTCAACAGGAGCCGGTTTGTTGTGTTATGCTAGCGGTATCGATGAGCCAGAGGCAGTAAGAGAAACAGTTGCAATTTTAAAGCAAGCTGATCTGGCACCATTAGATGTTGCTGGACATGGTAGTATAGAAGACCGTTTAACAGATGGTGAGGAAATTGGTGAAGAAGAGCTAGAATTGATGGAGCGGGCAGAAAAAGAAAACAGTGTCATTATCGCTCAAATGACACCTTTTTTTGAAAATTGAAAAGAAAAATGCCCAAAACAGTTTTATTAGATTTAGATGGCACCTTATCAAACTCTGGGTTAGCCATTATCAAGTCAATAAACTACGCCTTAATAAATTTGGGTCACAAAGAACTTGAAGGCGATACTTCTTGGGTTGTTGG
>NZGN01000094.1:0-29668 GCA_002691045.1 Marinovum sp. | reverse complement strand
GTCGTCGAAATTTCGGTAGATTTACTCGCCGCGTCCAGAGCTACATTAGCAAGCTTCTCATTTAATAAAGCAGAACTTTTAAATGCTTTTTCAACTCCAATAGTATCAAATGGAAAATTTCCCATCATGTCTTTCATTAACTTATTAATGTCGTCTAGGTTTGACATCTCAAACTCCTAATTATGTAAACACAACTTATTTGCTATAGCAGTAATTGCTGCAACGCAGAAATACAACACTTTTTTTCTGCACTGCGGCATTTTAGCTTTTTTGAAGTACGTATGTCCCGGGGGCATCCGTTAACGAAGGATAACTTTTAGACCCTTCCTTTCTCGCTTTCACTTTTTCACCAGAGAAGGCTCCTATCCATTTTTCCCATACGGGCCACCAACTACCAGAAAAATGAGTTGCATTTATTTGCCAAGCCTCAGCGTCTGTGTCTAAATTTTCATTTAAGTAGTAACCATATTTATTTTTATGGGGAGGATTTATTATTCCAGCAATATGCCCAGATTCTGCTAGTATAAATTTTTTATCTTTTGATCCCATTAATTGAACTCCCCTAAAGCTATCTTTCCAAACAGCTATATGATCTGTCTCACATCCAATTGCGCATATAGGTACACGTATGTCGTCTAGTGATATGGTAGTTCCCCCAACTTTAAACTTCCCTAGTGAAAAACTATTTTTTTGGCATAGGCCACGTAGATATTCTATTGCCATTTTGCCCGGCAAGTTTGAACCATCACCATTCCAGTACAGCAAATCAAAAGCCGGAGGAGATTGACCCATCATGTAACTTTTAATGGCGGGCGAGTATATCAGATCGTTAGATCGCAAAAAACTAAAGGTGCGAGCCATTATAACACTTTTCAGAATACCCGATTGCGTAACCTCTCGCTCTATTGAGTCTATGAAATCATTTTGCAGAAAAGGAGTAAACTCGCCCTGTTCCGCGAAGTCGGTCAACGTGGTAAAAAAAGTTGCAGCCCGAATAGAATTATCATTAATTTTGTTGAGATATGCTATCGTTAACCCAAGCGTAGTTCCTCCGATACAATACCCAATTGCATTTATTTGTTTTTGTGAAGTGATAGACTTAATCACCTGGATTACATTTAGATAACCATCAGTAATGTAATCATCCATTCCTACATCAGAATAACTATCATCTGGATTAACCCAAGAAACTACAAAAACAGTGTAGCCTTTCGATACAAGCCAGGAAATAAAACTATTTTGCTTTCTTAAATCAAGAATGTAAAATTTATTTATCCATGGAGGAAATATAACCAAGGGTATCTGATGAACAGTTTTAGTTTTAGGGCTGTATTGAATAAGCTCTAATAGCCGGTTTCTATAAACAACCTTTCCTTCTTGTGTTCCTAGATTTTTTCCCACCTCAAAAGCTTGCTCATCAGCCAAACGGACTAATAACTCTCCATCATTAGCCTCTAAATCTGTGATTAAATTTTCAAGACCATCTATCAAAGACTGACCGTTTGTCCTCAAAGCAAGCTCAAGAGCATCAGGGTTGGTACCTAAAAAATTAGTTGGTGCCATCATCTCAACAATTTGATCTGTAAAGTAGATTAATCTTTTTCTCTCTTTTTCAGACAAACCATCAATATTTTGAGCTATCTTTTTGATTAGATCAGAGTTTTGCAAATATTGATTTTTAATAAAATTGAAATAGGGATTTAAGCTCCACAAAGGATTTCCAAATCTTGGATCTTTAGTATTGTTATCTAATGTTTGTGCATCAGAAGCTACGAATGCATGCTGCATTTCCACCATATTTTGCAGTGTTTTTCCCCAAAATTCTACTTGCTGTTCCAAAATTTTATATGGATTTTCGGCAATATTTTGCCAGTATGCAGAGGCTGCTGATATCGCCAAATCTTGACCAGGTCCTTGAAGGCCTGGGTCTAAAGATTTCTTATTCTGCACTACCGTAACGAACCGTTTCGTCAGCACGTCCAACTTTTCCAAATTTTGCTTTAAAACATCACCAGTTTCAACAAGTGAATTACTTTTACCTGTCATATTAAATTTTCCGTGTGGTTTTCTGCTTTGCAGCATTACAAAATTGAGTTACTAGAAATAACTAAGAAGTTCAACTGTACGCTTGAGGATGCGATATGCATAAGACATTCGGCTACGACTTTATGGAAACAATAAGAAATACTAATCAATGGTTAGGAGCAACCGCCAAATCTTTTGCTTCCTATCCAGCTTTTGAAATCACCCCAAACCCTATGATGAATTGGTTAGCGGCTTGGGGAGAAGTCACGGAGCGCAGCTTTGAGCGTATGGTAGCGAAACCCGACTGGAACATCGATAGTTTTACCTGTGAAGATGGACGCGATCACTTAGTTGACATCGATATAAAGATTAAAAAACCTTTCTGTGACTTAGTTTATTTTGATGTGCAAGGCAGAAAAGATATACATAAAAAAGTATTATTGATAGCCCCGATGTCTGGTCATTATGCTACGCTTTTGACTTCCACAGTCCATAGCTTGATAGCAGATTGTGAAGTTTATATTACTGACTGGCATAATGCCCGGGATGTTCCCGTTTCCGCGGGAAAATTTGATATTGAGGACTATACTAAATATCTTGTTGAATTTATCAAATATCTTGGTCCTGATATACATGTTGTTGCCGTCTGCCAACCTGCTCCGCTTGCTCTCGCCGCAACAGCTTTTATCAGTGAATATGAAAAAAATAGCATACCTAAAAGTTTGATTCTTATTGGTGGCCCAATCGATCCCGATGCCAACCCGACAGAAGTAACTGATTTTGGGCGCCGAGTAACAATGGGACAATTAGAGCATACAATGATCCAGAATGTTGGTGTGAAATATGCTGGAATTGGACGGCAAGTTTATCCAGGTTCATTACAACTATATTCATTTCTGTCTATGAACCTGGATCGACATTCACAAGCATTTATGGATCAAATTTTTCGGGTAGCTAACGGAGAAGCTTCAGATCACGATAAGCACAATAAATTTTATGATGAATATTTGGCGGTTATGGATATGCCCGCAGAATTTTATCTCTCAACTGTAGAACGTATATTCAAAAACCGTGAAATTGCTAAAAATAAATTCTCCATAGATGGTATAAAAATAGATTTGTCCAAAATTACTAGTGTGAATGTTATGACTGTAGAGGGCGGGAAGGATGATATTTCAGCTCCCGGTCAGTGCTATGCCGCTCTTGAACTCTGTACTGGTCTAAGAGAAGATAAAAAGTCTAGCTATGTTGAACCAGACGCGGGCCATTATGGAATATTTGCTGGGCGTTACTGGCGCAACAAAATTAGGCCACTAGTCTTAGACGTTATGAACAAAAATTAGATATTTCTAACCTGAAACAAAATCAAAAATACTATCAATCATTTTCTGAGTACCCTGCGAAAACTCAAGGGTGCAGGGATATGTTTTGTTGTTTAAAACGGTATCACTAAACGCCTCAATTTGATTGACATAGTGTGAAACACCTGGATAGCTAAAAACCGTTTCTGCTCCATTATTCATCCTCTGAATGATTTCAGCTTTATCATACACTAGTGGGTTAAAAGGGGCAGTTAGCTTTATAAATCCTTCTGTCCCTTGGAAAGTTACTTCTTGCCGCGGAGTCATTCGCATAGACGTGATGCTAGTAAACTTAAAACTTGGAAAATCAAATGCAGCTAGCGCCCATACATCAACACCATTTTCATATTTTATATCTGCATGACGAATTGCTAAAGGCTCTTGATCTGTAACAAATCGTACTGAACCTAGAGTATATACACCTATGTCGGGTAATCCGCCACCACCTAATTGTGAGCTATTACGAATGTTTTGATGGTCCGTTTTATTATTGTAACTAAAAACTGCATCGACTTGAATTAATTCACCCAAAGTTCCCGACTGAACTATCTCTTTTGCCTTTATCCATTGTGGGTGGTGCACGATCATGTATGCCTCAGCTATCAATAAACCAGAGCTATTTCTTAGCTCAATTAATTCATTAATTTCAGTGGACCTCATCGCAATTGGTTTTTCGCAAAGTACATGTTTACCAGCCTGAATCGCACGCCTAGTCCATTCAACATGCATAGTATTTGGTAAAGGGATATACACGGCGTTTATTCTATTATCCGCTAAAAGTTGGTCATAATCATCGAACAGTTCTATTGCAGGCTCAAGTCGCACAAAGGGAGCCGCTTTTTTTTTCGAACGCGTTGCAAGTGCCATAAAGCGATTGTTTTTTGATAACTGCATCGCAGGTGTTAGGTGCTCAAGAGCAAACTTCGATGCGCCCAAGACGCCCCAATTTAAATAGTCCATATTTGCCTCCAAAATCCCACGATATGTAGGATGGGGCTAATTGAAGGGAAATTTCAAGAGCTATGAAGAGATTAAACCTTTTTCCATGGCCATTTCACGCATTTTGTCCTGTAGTTTTTCAAAAGCACGAACTTCGATTTGTCTCACACGCTCTCGGCTTACACCATAACTTTCACTTAGCTCTTCAAGTGTTTTTACCTCATCTACCAAACGCCTCTGGGTTAAGATATCTCTTTCCCTGTCATTTAAACCACTCATTGCTGAATTTAACATGTCCCGGCGCATAGATAACTCATTCTGCATTTCATAATCAGCAGCCTGGTCAGCATCTTCGTCTTCTAACCAGTCTTGCCATTCCATAGAGCCCTCACCATCAGCGCTCACCATAGCATTTAGCGAAGCATCACCTCCTGAAAGTCTACGATTCATGGAGATTACTTCATCTTCAGAAACCCCTAAGTCTCCCGCAATTTTTGTGACGTTATCGGGATGCATATCCCCGTCATCCAAAGCACCAATCCTCGATTTAGCTTTACGCAAATTAAAAAATAGCTTTTTTTGTGCGCTGGTTGTCCCCATTTTAACCAGCGACCAACTCCTGAGAATGTACTCCTGAATACTCGCTCTGATCCACCACATAGCATAGGTAGCCAGACGAAAGCCTTTTTCAGGATCAAACCGCTTTACAGCCTGCATGAGACCGACATTTGCTTCAGAAATGACTTCCGCTTGAGGTAATCCGTATCCTCGGTAGCCCATTGCAATTTTTGCGGCTAATCTTAAATGAGATGTAACCATTTGATGAGCGGCATCGGCATCCTGTTCTTCTATCCAACGCTTAGCCAGCATATATTCTTGTTCAGGTTCCAACATGGGGAATTTTCTTATTTCCTGCAAGTATCTGCTCAAGCCATTTTCTGGGCTTGGAGCTGGAAGATTCCTATAGTTACTCATCTTTTCCTATCAATATTTATTAAAAAGTTTTTAATTATGTTAATTTAGATCCCAAAACGATGTTGAAATCACAGAGTTCTATTCGATTGGGCAAAAAAATATATACTAATTATATTCATGTTTTCAACCCCTTGGCCAAATTTTTGAGATCTAATGGCATTTCCACTGAAAATTTCATTGGTTTTTTAGTTATGGGGTGAACAAAACCCAGTAATGATGCATGCAAAGCTTGCCGCTCGAATTTCTTGATTAAACTAAAAACTTCCTCATTAAAGGCTTTACTAGAAATTTTTTTCCGCTTCCCATATGTTGCATCTCCAATTAACGCGTGACCCAGATGAGCCATATGTGCTCTAATCTGATGTGTTCTTCCAGTTTCAAGCCAGCACTCAATCCGAGAAACGGCATATGGGTTTCCATACTTCTCTAGCACCTTAAACCGCGTCACAGCATGCTTTCCTCCTTCAAATAAAACACTTTGGCGTTGCCGGTCATGCTTATGGCGTGCTAGGTGAGTGGAAATTTTGATTACATTTCCAGGCTCGAAAGAAACACCTTTGATACCTTTGAGCCTAGGAGATGCCAAATCGGGGATGCCATGGCAAAATGCGTGGTAGACCCTTTCAACACTATGCCTTTCAAATTGCTCTGCAAGGCCATGATGGGATTTGTCGTTTTTAGCTACTACGATAAGACCACTTGTATCCTTATCTATCCTATGAACAATACCCGGCCGTCTTTCACCACCAATACCAGAGAGACTATTTTGACAATGAAAAAGCAATGCATTTACAAGCGTATCTTTTGGCGAACCAGGAGCGGGATGAACAACCATACCTGCCGCTTTATTTATAACTAAAAGATCATCATCTTCATAAATTATATCTAATTTTATTTTTTGAGGCAGTGTCTCAATTGGCTCCAACTCTGGCATTACAACCTTGACCATCTGCCCTTCAGCTACTTTAGAGGATGGGTTAAGCTCTGTTTTACCATCAATCTGGATATGACCATCCGCAATAAGACGCGTTAATCGTGTCCGAGATAATCCAGCTTGGGCTGGCGCATCGCGTGAAAGCGCTTTATCTAGTCTAGAGGGCGGGCTGCTTAAAATGGAGAAAGTTATGATGGACAAGGATGATTTACCTCCTAACGTTGAATTTCAATTACCTAAAAATCTAAGGTTCTTACAACGTTTAGTGACAATGCTAACTGCATCAATGATTGTAGGAATTTTAGTAATAGTAACTCTTCTTGTCATTAAAATTCGCTCAGAGGGTCTGAATTTTCCTAATAACTTGTTATTACCTGATGGGACAAAACCGGTCGCGTTTACACAGACAAAAGATTGGTACTCTGTCGTCACAGAAGACAATAATATTCTTATCTACAAAAATGATGGAACATTGATTAAATCGATAAAAGTCTCAGGTTTAGATTAGTTTTAGTCAAGTAAAGCACTAAATTCACGCCACTCACCTGCGGACATGCCGCTCGTTTCCCTTGTGACACTCTCTCCTTTGATCATTCGCTTAACACAATCTAATGCCTTAGAAGACAACGTCGCTCCCCCCAGCCTATAATCTTCAAAAGCTGAGTATGCGAATGGCACCCAATCACTTACCACTTTACAAATTTCGTCTGCATAAACTCTTATTTCATATTGGGCGTGAGCATCTGCACGCAAACGCAGAAAGTGTAATAAATTGTGCAAATCTACTTTCCAATACCATTGAGTATAGATATTTGCAGGTAAATTCATTCGGGCTAGTTCACGTGCAAGACCTTTTTGACCCTCTTGGCTGATCATTTGCTCATAATGATCATACGCTTGTGATGAGTCATCTTTCAGTAATCTAAGAACTGTTTCCGCTTCCTGCCCCGTCAAAACTTCTCCACGGCCTTGATTGTTGACAACCGATTGAGCCGCTAGTGCTTCAGGTTCCGGAATATAAAACTCACGATCCAGAATAGAATAACGTGCTGAGTATTCGTTTACATTTGCCGTTCTATGTCTAATCCATTGCCTAGCGACAAAAACTGGCAATTTTACGTGTAATTTCAATTCACACATTTCAAATGGCGTGGAATGCCAATGCCTCATCAAGTATCGTATAAGACCCTCATCGTTTTGAACTGACTTTGTACCACGACCATAACTAACACGAGCTGCTTGGCATATAGCAGCATCGTCACCCATATAGTCAATCACCCGAATAAAACCATGATCGAGAACAGGGTAGATCTTATAAAGATGGTTCTCCATACCTGAGCTTACAGCACGAAGTGTTAGATTTTGCTCTGACCTCAAAGCATCAACATCGGCTTGTTGTTCAGGTGTCACTGGCATCTTCGAATCCTTTTACACAACTATTTCTCACCATATATTGTGCACTTAAGAGAATAAACCGCAACATACATTTTCTATTGAAAAATCAGATTGACGCTAGCTTTATTTGAAATCCGTGGCTAAAAGTTGATTTACAGCCTCATAACGATAAAAAGTTGTGTCTAAATGAACTTGATTAGGGAAAGTATCAATTATGAAAACGAAGTATTTGCATACAATGGTTCGAGTTAAAGATCTCGATTTTTCAATAGCTTTTTATGAACTATTAGGGCTTAAAAAAATTCGCCATTATGACAGTGAGCAAGGAAGATTTAGTTTAATTTTTATGGCTCCCGAAGGCCAAGAGGATTGCCCTGTTGAATTAACATACAATTGGGACGGCGACGATGAGCTTCCCAGTGATAGCAGACACTTTGGACACTTGGCTTATGAGGTAGAAAATATCTACAAAATGTGTAGCCATTTGATGGAAAATAATGTGATCATTAATCGTCCACCGCGCGATGGAAGAATGGCCTTTGTAAGATCTCCAGACAATATATCAATAGAACTTTTGCAAGCGGGAAATTCACTCGAACCAGCTGAACCTTGGTTATCAATGGAAAATACTGGACACTGGTAATTAGAACCATTTGCAATAATTCGAAAAAGTTAGGAATTCAGTCCGCCTGATTCAGAAATGAAATCCTTAATATCAATGATTAAGGTTTTAAATTCTTGTTTGGCACAAGATTGACCAGTGCACCATTGATAAAGATCTTGGTCATTTTCGGATAGTAGCTTTTCATAAAGCTCTAATTCTTCTTCAGTCATAAAATCTAGACGTAACTTTGAGAAATTTTTTAAGATCAAATCCATTTCTTTAGTCCCACGCCGCATGGAACGCATTATTAATTTTTTACGTTTTATTTCCAAATCACTCATTTTTAATTATTTTCTGTAAGCCTTGAGCTTTTCTTCTAGTTTATCAATTCTCTCAACTGATTTAATCATATTTAGACGTAATATACGCAATTCCTTCACAACTTCTTGCAAGCTATCCGCTGATCGGTCCAATTTACTAGGAGCCTCAACTCCAGATCCTTCAGCGCTAATTAGCCAAGTTATTGAAACATTTAGTAAGCCTGCGAGCATAGAAAGGCGGTTAGCACGCGGTTCAGAATTATCATTTTCCCATGATTTAATCGTGGAATTTTTCACTCCAAGGCGCTTCGCTAAATCGTTTTGAGATAAATTTGAATTTTCTCTTGCAGCTGCCAATCGATCGCCAAAAGTAGCTTTGTCTGGTCCATACCAATCCATATTAATCCACCCGCCGTGCTCAGAGTATATTGCTTGATTGAATTATCACTGCACATTAAGACAATTCAAACAATTGTACAAATGGGCCAAAAAATGAGTATGCTTTCGAACAATCTGGCACGAGTTAAACCCTCCCCAACAATTGCTATGTCCAGCTTAGCAACAAAAATGAAATCTAATGGGCGAGATGTTATTTCGCTTTCCGCTGGAGAGCCTGACTTTGATACACCTGATCATATTAAAGCAGCAGCAATCGATGCGATAAAAGCGGGCAAAACGAAATATACGGATCCAGATGGGATGCAATCTTTAAAAGAAGCCGTTTGTGCAAAATTTCAGTTAGAAAATGACTTAATCTACAAAACAAGTCAGATTTCTATCGGAACCGGCGGTAAGCAAATTCTTTACAATGCTTTAATGGCAACACTGAACCCAGAAGATGAAGTCATAATACCTGCTCCCTACTGGGTGTCTTATCCAGATATGGTTTTACTCGCCGGTGGAACGCCTGTTTTTATCGAAGGCAGTGCCGCCAATAATTATAAGATCACTCCTCAACAACTAGAAAATTCAATTACAGCCAAAACTAAATGGTTCATATTTAATTCTCCTTCAAACCCTACTGGTGCGGGCTATTCAAAAACTGAGCTCAAAAAACTCACGGAAGTTTTGATGAAATTCCCGAATGTGTTAGTTATGACAGACGATATGTATGAGCACTTAGCTTACGACAATTTTGTTTTTAGTACGCCAGCGCAAATAGAACCAAAATTGTATGAAAGAACTCTTACTTGCAACGGTGTATCAAAAGCATATGCAATGACCGGTTGGCGGATTGGTTTTGCAGGGGGACCAGAAGAGTTAATTAAGTCTATGCGCAAAGTGCAAAGTCAAAGCACCTCAAATCCATGTACCATTAGCCAATGGGCAGCTTTAGCTGCACTAAATGGGTGTAAGAATTTTATTTCTGAAAATAACGAAAAGTTTGTTCGCCGCAGAAACTTAGTTGTCGAGAACCTAAATATGATAGAGGGAATTTCTTGCCCTGTTCCAGAAGGAGCATTTTACGTTTATCCTAATATTTCAGATTTAATAGGTAGAACAACAAAGAATGGTAAGGTAATTTTAACGGATGAAGATTTTTGCACAGCACTACTTGAAGAAGTTGGTGTCGCCGTCGTATTTGGTTCTGCTTTCGGATTGTCCCCAAATTTTCGCATCAGCTATGCAACATCAGACGAGCTTTTAATCGATGCCTGTAAAAGAATTAATAAATTTTGCAGATCTCTTTCTTAATACTATGGAGAAAAACGCTGTATATTGATAACGAGGCGTGTAAATAAAAAAACGCACGCGGAACCTAAACCTAGGACTAAGCCTAACCAAATTCCCTGCGGTCCAAAATTGTAATGAAAGCTTAAAAGATAACCGATTGGCAGACCAATTATCCAATAACTTATTATAGCCAAATACATCGGTATTGTTGTATCATGTAGCCCACGAAGCAAGTGTATTGCCAGAGCCTGTCCACCATCTACTAACTGAAACAAAGCAGCCAAGGCTAAAAGTGAAACACCAATTTTCATAATTAAATCTGCGCTAATTTCTTCAGGATTCAAAAATGCAGAAATTAAAAAATTTGGAACTCCTAAAAAAACTATGATAGCCAACAATGAGACTGCAAGCGATATTATGAGCGCTGCCCAGCATTCATTTACAATCTCACGTTTGTTTTTCTTTCCAAAAGCCGAACTCACTCTAATTGTTGCTGCATCTGATAAGCCCAAATGAAGCATAAAAGTTATACTTGCCAATTGCAGCGCAATTCCATGCGCTGCTAATTCAATTTGACCAATCCATCCAATCATAATTGAACTTGCAGAAAACAAACCTGCTTCGGCTAAACTACTTATTCCAATGGCTGACCCCATTTTTGAAACTAGCCCTATCACCGGCCAGTCTGGTCGCCAAAAACGAACAAATAAATTGTGCTGTGGAAGCTTTACTTTAGCATAAACAAGAAAACTTATGCACATAAATAAGTTTACAAATACCGTTGCAATACCTGCGCCAACAATTCCCAGTTCGGGCAAACCTAATTTTCCAAATACAAGCAAATAGTTGACCATAAGGTTTAACAAAACAGCAAGCATGGAGATATAAAAAGTGACTTTTACATATTCTAATCCTGCTAAGTAACATCGCAAAACAGAGGCACTTAAAGCAGGAAACATAGCAATTCCAGAAAAGATGAGATAGTCGGAAGCCAAAATTGCTAGATTTAGTTCCTGCCCCAGAAACAAAAGAACCGTTTCTGAAAACAAAAAAATTGGAAAAACGAACAAACCAAAAGCAAAGCTTAACCATAGAGCCATTCTTGTAATTCGTCTTATTTTAACAGTATCACTTTCGGATTTGGCCGTTGAGACCAAAGCCACAACAGCAAATGAAAACCCTGCGCCAAAAATAAAAATAATGAAAAATATTGTTGTACCCAAAACAAGCGCCGCAAGTGACTCGGTCGAGTAACGCCCAACAATCAAGGTATCCCCTACACCAATTAGTATCTGCGCGATATGCCCTCCAATTAATGGCAAAGACAGTAAAAAAAGAGACCGTATGTAACTAAAAAGCATCATTACAGCGCGTTATCTTTAAAAAATAAAAATGTAAATTACGTCGGTGATGTAATTTCCTATATTATTAATTTAAGATGAAAATAAGAAAGTGACCTACTATTAAAATTGCTCTCTTCCCCTAAAGACATTGACCTGTCATACTGTTACTAAAAAGAGCAGAAACATGAGTGATTTACTTTCCGTTAGCAACGAAGTGGAATATGACGCTTCGTCTATAGAAGTCCTAGAAGGCTTAGAACCGGTTCGAAAACGGCCTGGCATGTATATTGGTGGTACTGATGAAAGAGCTCTCCATCATATGGTTTCCGAAATATTAGACAATTCTATGGATGAAGCGGTCGCTGGCCATGCCAATAGAATTGAAGTGGAGTTACATTCAGATTACTCGATAAGTATTAAAGATAATGGAAGAGGCATTCCGACTGAGCCACATCCAAAGTTTCCAGAGAAGTCAGCTTTAGAGGTGATTTTCTGCACATTGCACGCTGGAGGTAAGTTCAGTGGTAAAGCTTATCAAACATCGGGTGGCTTACATGGCGTAGGGGCTTCAGTTGTAAATGCTTTATCAGACCAAATGATCGTTGAGGTTGCTCGAAATAGAGAACTTTTTCGTCAAAATTTCTCAAGAGGAAACCCAACTCAGGCGATAGAAAAGTTGGGAGCAGCACCAAACAGGCGTGGTACAATGGTGCAATTTCATCCCGACGAGCAAATTTTTGGAAGTCATCGTTTTAAACCTGCAAGGCTTTTTAAAATGATTAGGTCTAAGGCCTATCTCTTTAGTGGTGTTGAGATAAGATGGAAATCAGCTATTGATGATAACTCGACCCCTATCGAAGCAAGCTTTCATTTTCCAGGAGGGTTATCTGATTACTTAGCTGAAACACTTGAAAATAACTCAACCTACTCCGAAAATCCATTTTCGGGCAGTGTTGATTTTCAGGAAAGATTTCAAAGTGCTGGAAAAGTGGAATGGGCTATAAATTGGACGCCAGCGCGGGATGGCTTTATACAATCTTATTGCAATACAGTGCCAACACCCGAAGGCGGAACACACGAAAACGGTTTTTGGTCTGCTATTTTAAAAGGTATTAGAGCATACGGAGAACTCATCAATAATCGACGAGCCAAAGATATAATTCGTGAAGATTTAATCGCAGGTGGCTGTGCATTAGTAAGCTGTTTTATCCGTGAACCAGAGTTTGTAGGTCAAACCAAAGATAGGTTAGCTACGGTAGAAGCTCAAAGGCTAGTAGAAAATTCTGTTCGCGATCATTTTGATAATTGGCTTGCAGCTGACACTAAATCCGCCGGAGCAATTTTAGACTTTTTAATATTGAGAGCAGAAGAACGCTTAAGACGTCGTCAAGAAAAAGAAACTCAAAGAAAAACAGCAACAAAAAAACTACGTTTACCAGGCAAGTTAGTTGATTGCTCTGCAACAAACCGAGATGGGACTGAACTTTTTATTGTAGAAGGCGACAGTGCTGGGGGTTCGGCAAAAATGGCTAGAGATCGAAAAACTCAAGCTCTTTTGCCTCTGAGAGGTAAAATTTTAAATGTTTTAGGTGCCGCCAGCTCAAAATTGGGATCCAATCAAGAAATTAGTGATTTAACACAAGCTTTAGGCGTAGGGCTTGGAACAAGATTTAATCTTGATGATTTGCGTTACGATAAAGTTATTATAATGACCGATGCTGATGTTGATGGAGCCCATATAGCATCTTTACTGATGACTTTCTTTTTCACTCAAATGCGTCCTCTAATAGACTATGGACATCTTTATTTAGCTTGTCCCCCACTCTTTCGACTTACCCAGGGTTCAGAGCGTGTTTACTGTCTTGACGAAGCAGAAAGAGATAAGTGGCTCAAAGATGGACTTGGTGGTCGCGGTAAAATAGATGTGAGCAGATTTAAAGGCCTAGGTGAAATGGATGCTAAAGATCTAAAAGAAACCACAATGGACCCTTCTTCCAGAAAGCTAATAAGAGTCAGTATTGATGATCAAGAACCAGGCGAGACAAGTAATTTGGTGGATCAGCTTATGGGAAAAAAGCCAGAGCTCCGGTTTCAGTACATTCAAAAAAATGCAAAATTTGCTGATGAATTAGATATATAAAAAAAGACGTTTAAATAAATTATCAATAACTCGAATTTATCATTCAATAAAAAGTTTATAAAAATAATGAAAAAAAATAATATAACTGCTGGAGGAAATATGCTGTCATATTCTTTAACCATGCTCTTAGCAGGTATAGGGATCCCAATCTTGGCTGCGATGAATGCCTCATTAGGGAAATATCTAAATTCTCCTGTGGCGGCATCAGCTTTTGCTTTTTTTATAGCTTTTTGTATTGCGCTATTAGCATTACTTTTTAACGATAAATCTTTCTTAAAGGAAATTGCAACTGCCCCTAAACATCTTTTCTTTGCAGGTACTTTCATAGCATTCTATGTCTTATCGATAACCTTTGTTGCACCACACTTTGGTGTTGGGAACGCGATCTTTTTCGTCCTTCTGGGCCAAATGCTCTCTGCAGCTATAATCGACCATTATGGTCTATTTGGTGCTCAAGTTAATCAATTATCACTGATGCGGTTTTCGGGCATTCTCGTTATGGTATTTGGTATTTGGCTCACTCAAAAGGCTTAGCTTTACTCAAACTTATCGCTAACCCCCAAAGCTCATCAGAAACATCAACTTCACTCTGAGGATTAGTATATTGACCTGGCATTCTAGTGCCTTCCTCAGCAGAAATTATAGCTGTCAACTCCTCCAGGCGATTGTAGAATGACGCCCCACTATTAGGATCGATTACTATATAAAGTTGGCCTAGATTATGAGGCTCTCCCTCCTTAGCTTTTAATGGTGCAACATTTTTTGAAATTCGCCCGCCTGTCATTCCAGCAACTAAAATCTCTGCCATCAATCCAAAGCCCCAACCTTTATAACCCCCGGCTGATACCAGCGTTCCTTGAATTGCTTCTTCAGGGCTTGTAGTAGGTTTGCCATCTTTATCCAATGCCCAACCTTCCGGAATACTTTTACCAGCTGCCTTTGCCATTGTAATCTTGCCCAATGCAACAGTTGTGGTTGATTGGTCAAATTGCATCGCAATACCACCATTACCATCTGGTACTGAAAAGGCGATTGGGTTTGTCCCTATAATACGAGACTTTCCACCTGGAGGGGCAACGATCGGGGAAGCGTTTGTAAAACCTAAACCCAAAAATCCAGCTTGTGCTATTTTTTTTGTGAAAAAACCTAATGAAGTACAGGTATGTGCACGACCAATGGATAGGCTAGCAATACCATTTTCTTGAGCAGCTTTTAATACTTCTGGAAGGCCTTTGGAAAATGCAGGCTGTGCAAATCCATCTTTCGCATCGACATAAACTGAACTAGGTCTTACTAAATGAACCTCTGGGGAAGCTCTCCCACAGACTCTTCCTGAAATAAGTTGTTCACAGTAACTTTCAAGATAGTATAGTCCACAAATTCTATTTCCAACACTCTCTGATGCAGCAATAGCCTCAGCTACATGCGCAGCAACCCAATCATCAGAGCCGTGCTGCACTAAGGCAGATTTTGAAACGTTCAGTATTTCTTTAACATTTATATTTGGCATTAGAGAACTCCATCAAATCATTAGCAGTCCTTGTCCATTCAATCCGACTTTTGAAAGCACTATTTAAAATATCGGCGTCATACTCCTGTTTTAGCCAATCGACAAAATCAATATTACCTATTTTCAAACGTTCCGAGAAAACATCAAAAATATAATCCAGAATACCAGTTTTGGTAAAATCGAGATGTAGGTATTTAAAGCTAAGTTGTTTTTTGGCTTCCGTAACAGATAGTTTCTGCTGAACAATTAAATATATAGCCGACACTAAACCAGCACGATCAGCGCCTGACTTACAGTGCAAAACATATGGTTTTGGTATTTTTTCCAATATGCTGATAACTTCTAAAATTTTTTCAGGCTTTGGAGCGGAACTAGAACTAAGGGGTATAGAAATTAATTCTAAATCTAAGTCTTTACAGGCTTTCTCCTCTAACAGATAAAAGCTTTGCTTGTTAATGCCGCGCAAATTCAGAACAGTCTTTATACCCTTATTTTTATACGCTTTTAAATGCGACGGACTTGGTTGATTAGCCCTAAATACCTGGTCTGAAACACGATGAAAATTATTCCAGAAAACTCGCAGAAAAGCATGGTCCATCAAATGAAAATGGACATAAACCCAAAATCTACCCGTCCGGCTTGACATGTCACTTCCAAACGAATTGCGCACATAGCGCTCAAAATTATCGAGTTTTTCTACTAAAGTTCCGATCATTAAATCCATGTCCCTTTTGTTAAGCAGATCAAACTAATCACCTAAAAGGAAAATAGATCGATTGACGCCACGAACGATTAACGTATCTATTACGAAAAGGCAAAAAATAAGAGGGTTTAAATGGCTCTTTCTTCAGGTCGAAATTATTTAGCGATACCAGGTCCATCTGTAATACCTGAGTCAGTCCTTCGTTCTATGCATAGAGCTGCCCCAAATATCTATGAAGGCGAGCTAATTGAAATTACAGAAAGTTTAATTCCTGATCTGAACTATATTGCTCGGTCTTCAGGGCATATTGCAATCTACATAGCTAATGGCCACGGAATATGGGAGGCAGCACTATCAAATATAGTTTCAGCCAACGATCATATTTTAGTTACAGCAACTGGGCGTTTCGCCCATGGATGGGCTGAAATGGCAAGAAGAATGGGGGTCAAAGTAGATATAGTTGATTTTGGAAAAAGTAGAGCTCTGGATATTGAGGTTTTAGCCAAAAAACTAAACTCTGAGTTTAAAAACAAATATAAAGCAATTCTTATGACACACGTAGATACTTCTACTTCTGTTAAGAATGATATAGCAAGTGTTAGAAAAAAATTAGACGAAATTGATTGCCCAGCATTACTTGCAGTAGATTGTATTGCCTCGCTTGCCTGTGATAAATTTGAAATGGATGAATGGGGCGTTGATATTATGGTGGCCGCTTGCCAGAAAGGTCTCATGGTTCCTCCTGGAATTGGTTTTGTCTTTTTCAATGAACGAGCAAGAGAACGACAAAAACAGTTAACCCATGTGAGCTCTTATTGGGATTGGGAACCCAGAATTAATCCAAAATTTTATTATGAGTATTTTTGTGGTACAGCTCCAACTCACCATATTTATGGCCTGAGAACAGCACTAGATATGATTAAAAATGAAGAGATTGAAAATACTTGGAAGCGTCATGAAACCCTAAGTCGAGCCATATGGTCCGCTATAGATAAATGGTCTTTAGACGGCGATATGTCACTCAATGTCAAAGATCCTAGTGAACGTAGCCATGCTGTTACATCAATCCGTTTAGGAGGAAAGCATGGTACTAAACTAAGGCAATGGCTACAAACCAAATCTGGTTTGACTATTGGTATAGGGTTGGGAATGTCTGAAGCGGGCGATCCAAACGGCGATGGCTTCGTTAGATTTGGTCACATGGGCCATGTTAATGCGCAGATGATAATGGCGTTGTTGGGCACTGTAGAAACTGGCCTTAATGCGATTGGATACAAACATGGCTGCGGCGGTTTAGAAGCTGCTGGCAAAGTTTTAAGTTCTATTTAGAGGCTAACTCTAAAGCTTTGGGTAACGCCTTTGCAAATTTATCTAAATCTGCATCCCCTCCAACACTTATTCTTATACATCTATCTTGAGGGGTAACAAAAGGCATTCTCACGAATATACCCAAAGATATTAACTCCTGTAAAACTTTTTTAGCAAAACTGCCATCCTTGCCACAGTCAATAGCAACAAAATTTGTTGATGACGGGATAGATTTTAGATTGTTATTCTTAGCTATATCATAAATCCTTTGCCGTCCTTGTTCTACTTTTTTTACCATTTCTGATAGCCATTGATTGTCAGATAAAGCTTCTAAGGCTGCTTTCTGGGCAACCCTATTCATGCCAAAATGGTTTCTTATTTTTTCAAAGGATTTTATCAGCCTTTCTTCCGCCATTCCATAACCAACACGCGCGCCAGCCATCCCATAGGCTTTAGAGAATGTCCGCAATCTTATGACTCTAGTATCAGAAATTTCTATATCAGGGAGTGACGATGCTGGCGCAAACTCAGAATACGCTTCGTCTAAGATGAACAAACAACCTTCAGGCAAATCTTCAAGTGCTTGACAAATTTTTATTCCAGAGACGTGAGTACCCATTGGATTATCAGGATTTGCAAAGTATATCAGTTTAGCATCAACTAATTGAGCTTGCTTAATAAGCGAAACAATATCTTCATGATCTTCACAGTAAGGTACTTTATGAAGATTTCCACCAAAACCCGTAACGTGATAATTAAATGTTGGGTATGCTCCATCCGATGTTACTACATTATCTCCCACAGAAATTAGAAGTCGAACTAAATAGCCAAGCAGTCCATCTATTCCTTCGCCTACGACTATATTATCAGACGGTACTTCATGTTTTTTAGCTAAAGCACACCTAAGTTCAAAGCTGGTAGGATCACCATACATCCACTGTTCATCTGAATATTTTTTTAATGCAGACAAAGCTTTGGGAGAAGGTCCAAACATATTTTCATTTGCCCCTAATCTTGCCTCAAACAAAAAATTTCTCTCTCTTTCTTGGCTTTCAGGCCCGACAAAAGGTACCGAGGAGGGGAGATTTTCAATAAGGGGTGTATATCTTGGATAAGTCATGACATTTAGGTAGAGCAGGTATATCATAATTGGCAAGTAATAATTAATTAGTAGATATTGCATTTGAATGCCTTTTTAGCTTTTCAAATGATGTGAGGAAAATTTTGAAGAAGATTTATATGTTTTCTTATTTCGAATTTTTGATTGCTTGGCGCTATCTTCGATCAAAACGCTCCGAGGGTGGCGTTACTACAATGACTTGGATTAGTCTGATCGGCATTTCTTTATCAGTCTTTGCTTTGATAGCAACTCTTTCTGTGAGATCTGGATTTAGAACTGAACTTGTTGACACAATTCTAGGCGCTAACGCTCATGTTACCGTGTACAATCAGCCGATAAAAGATGCTGAAGGTAACGTTTACAGAAGTATAAAAGATTATGAGCGTTTAAATGCTATTATATCGTCACTCGAGAGTGTTCATCGATCGGCTCCTTTGATCCGAGGCCAAGTAATGGCGAGTGCTAACGCTATAACCACTGGTGTAGATGTTTTTGGAATTTCGCCTGCAAACATTCTTTCGATTAGACGCGTTGTAGATCCAGAAACATCAAGCGGCAATATTAAAAACTTTAGCAACGGGCTCGCCATAGGATCCGGAGTGGCTCAAACTTTAAGTGTTTCCGTCGGAGATACTATCAAATTAATATCACCAACAGGAGTTAAAACGGCTTTTGGAACCAGCCCAAGAGTGAAAACTTTTGAAGTTCAATATATCTTCACTGCTGGCCGTCATGATATGGATAAAATCAGAATATATATGCCGTTCAAAATTGCCCAAGAATATTTTGACAGAGCTAACTTAGCAGATGAAATAGAAGTTCTCGTAAAGAACCCTGAACAAATCGGAAAAATAATTGAAGAGTTGTCAAATGTAACAAACGGTAATTTTCTTTTTTGGACGTGGAAGGATGCTTCAGGTAACTATCTTCGTGCTTTAGAAATTGAAGACAATGTGATGTTTATTATCATGTCAATTCTAGTATTAATCGCAACGATGAATATTATTTCTGGTCTTGTAATGCTGGTTAAAAACAAAGGGAAAGACATTGCGATTTTACGAACGATAGGCCTATCAGAGACTTCAGTTTTACGAATATTCTTCATATGTGGAGCAATGACTGGAATGATCGGTACCATCTTTGGAACCCTTTTAGGCTGTCTTTTTGCGGTATACGTAGATCAAATATTTTCGCTTATAAACGTTATATCGGGCGGTGACGTTTGGGATCCAACAATTCGCGGCATCTATTCTATACCAGCAGAATTACGATGGGAAAATATTCTAACAGCAGTTTCTATATCAATTGGGTTGACCTTTTCAATAACCTATTTTCCTGCACGACGTGCTGCGCGATTACATCCAGTTGAGGCCTTAAGGTATGAGTAAAGTCATCTTATCCATGAATAACGTAAGCAAAAGCTATCTAAATAGTGGGTCAGAAAAGCTGATGGTTTTAGACTCAATAGATCTGACCATATTTGCTGGAGATTTAGTTGGGTTAACAGCCCCATCCGGAGCAGGAAAGTCAACATTACTGCATGTCTGTGGTTTGCTTGACACCTGTGATGGCGGAATAATTAATTTTTTAGGCAAAAATATCCAAGATGAGTCAGATATATCCAGGACGCTCATGAGGCGTCGTGATATTGGGTTTATTTACCAATTCCACCACTTACTTCCAGAGTTTTCTGCGCTCGAAAATATTATGTTGCCCCAATTAATAAATGGGGCAAAAAATCAACAGGCATCGGACAGAGCTACCGAGTTATTGAATTTGGTTGGTTTAGAGCATAGATCGACCCATAGGCCTTCTCAGCTATCAGGGGGAGAGCAGCAACGAGTGGCCTTTTGTAGAGCTGTGGCCAACGGTCCAAAACTTTTACTAGCCGATGAGCCAACTGGCAATTTGGATGAAAGAACCTCAGACACTGTATTTGAAGCACTTTTATCACTTGTAGAGGGTACTGATATGGCTGCATTGATTGCAACACATAATGAGGGCTTAGCAAAAAAAATGAATAAGCGCATCAGTCTAAAAAGTGGCAAACTTTTTTCAGGTTAACTTTTGTAATATAAGTTGTATAAACGATCAGTATCCTGACCTAATTTAAATCGTATCAAAATAGAAAAGTTAATTAAACTTTGACGCAACCATCCCTTTTTATGATATTTTTTTGCACTTGTTTGAGCGATAATATTTAGTGGCTTAAATTTACTTTTTAATTTACCAGCCAAAGCAACATCTTCCATAATTGGTAGGTTGGGAAACCCTCCAATTGAAGTGAGAAGATCGCGGTGGATTAATAAGCCTTGGTCCCCATAAGGCAAGTCAAATACCTCTGATCTTAAATGAACCCAAGCCCCTAAAATATATGCAAAAAATGATTTTGACTTAAATTTCAACTTAAAATAATAGGCAAATTTCTTATCAATTTTTGAAAAAATTTGCACAGACCAACCCATAGATAAGCTTGTGTCAGCATGCAAAACCAAAATCCAATCTCCAGAAGATTTTTCAATTCCCCTTTTTATTTGCATACCTCTTCCACGAGTTCCTTCAAGAAAAACAGCTCCAACCTCATTGGCAATAATTTTAGTCTTGTCCATCGAGCCACCGTCAGAAATTATCAATTCTCTAATCAAATTTTTGTCTATTCCTTCAAAGAGTGATGTCAGGGTCTCTGGGAGTTCATACTCAGAATTAAGGGTTGGTATAATAATAGAAAATGGTGCTGGCATTTCTATGAAATTATTGACATTTGATAATAATGAAAGTTCATTTAATACAACTCGGGATACAATATGTGTGACAGGACGATTTTATGCATCAGCGGGCCTGATGCCAAATCTTTTTTGCAGAATTTGGTTACAAACGATGTGGCTAAATTAAAAAATAATATTATTTACGCAGCACTTCTGACACCACAGGGGAAACTTTTCTCAGACTTTTTTTTAATAGACTCAAAACAGGGTGTTTTAATTGATGTTCACTCAAATCTAGGAGACTCTCTTTTAAAAACTCTCAACTTATATAAGTTGAGAGCAGAAATAAAAATTGAGAAAACTGATTTAAAAGTCAGCACGGGGGTTGATAACAAACCCCCAAAAGCCTTCGACGACCCAAGAAATCCCAATATGGGATGGCGTTATTATGGTAGCGAAGACCTGAGACAGAAAAATATAGATTGGGAAAAATTGCGAGTACAAAATTTAGTGCCCGAATTTGGTAAAGAATTATCAAGCGATAGCTACATTTTGGAATATGGTTTCGAAAGATTAAATGGCGTTGATTTTAAAAAAGGCTGTTATGTTGGTCAAGAAGTCACGGCTCGAATGAAGCATAAGTCAAAGCTTAGAAAGGGTTTAACAATAGTGGAGACTGCAGAAAAAGTGCCATTTGATACCCCAATTTCTGTAAATGATAAAATGATTGGGAAAGTATTGTCCTCTTCAGACAACCGAGCCTTAGCTTATTTACGCTTCGACTTTGCTTGTCAAAATATGATGGCTGGGAAAGTAAAAATCACATATCATGCGAATAGATCTTTCGAATAGTTAGGCCCGCTCCGAGTATTCAATCGTCTCTGTGTTGACGTTAATCTTTTCCTCTTGTTCAATAAAAGGCGGAACCATAACTTTAATTCCATTATCCAATATAGCTGGCTTGAAGCTATTTGCTGCAGTTTGACCTTTAACAACAGGTTCCGTCTCTACTACTAAACAAGTTACTTTTTGAGGAAGTGTAGCATTTATCGCTTCGTCATCATAAAACTCTACAGCTATAGTCATCCCATCTTGTAAAAACGGTCTACGGCTACCTAGTAAATCCGCGGGCAGTTCTAGTTGCTCAAATGACTCTACATCCATGAAAACAAGCATCCCATCCGATTCATAAAGAAATTGTTGATCTTTTTGCTCTAAACGAACGCGCTCGACTTTATCTGCGCTCCTAAATCTTTCATTTAGTTTAGAGCCTGTTCTCAGATTTTTTAATTCAACTTGTGCAAACGCGCCTCCTTTTCCCGGCTTAACATGTTCTACTTTCACGGCTGCCCAAAGGCCATTATCATGTTCTAATACGTTTCCTGGTTTAATTTCATTACCATTAATTTTTGGCATCGACGTAAGCTTTCAATTTATGTTGACGTTTAATTTGAGCACCCTATATCCACTAGAGTTTGTTGTGGCAACATGATGTTTACTGAATAAAATTTCAGGGTATGCATAATTTGCATAGCAGATATGCAAAATTAGACTACCCGAATCAGTTTTTTTCGTACATAAGCGCCTCAACACCAACGAAAATTTTGGATGAAGGAGCGACGAGATGAAAGATTTCGTTGACGCAGCAGCTTTTAATTCGGAACAGGGCAACCGCGCAAGAAAACTTTTCGCAGCCGTGGTGCTTGCAGCTTTAGACGATGCGATCGCCGATGACAGAAAATATGGTAACGGTCCAGAGCAAATCGCAAGATGGGCTCGCTCCAGAGATGGTCGTGAAGTTTTATCTTGCGCAGGTATTGATCCCAATGAACGAGTGGTCGAAGGATTAATGGACTTTGTCGCAAAAGGAATTAGGACATCCGTAGCCTTGTCTCGCGAAGAAAGCGAGAGGAGAAATGCAGCTATGGACGCCGAAGCGGCTTAAAACACTTCTTAATAAACATCTAATCTTTGGTTAATTGCCGTAGAAGTTGGTTTAGCCTTCGTCCGTTTTCACCTTTAGATGTTGGGGAATCTTTTACTAGCTCGTAGTATTTTTCCACATCATACTTTTGAACTGGTAAGTTCAAATAATCTACGTTCAACCGACCCATCTGAAGTAACAACCTGTATACTGAAAGATGTTCGTCAACTGTTGCTGAAATAAGCTGAACACGAGCATCAAGAAGTTCCTGCTCAGCGTTTAACACGTCCAATGTTGTTCTAGCTCCCAGACCAGCCTCCTCTTTAACCCCTTTCAATGCCACTTCAGTTGCTCTAATCTGTTCCTCAGCAGACTGTTTGGCTGCTTTGGCTACCTGAAGCAATGAAAATGCACTACTCACATTTTGCTCTATGGAGATTTTCGCCGAATAAAGCCTTGCCAGGGTTTGACCATTTAAAGCAATCTGTTTTCGAGATGTGGAATGCAATTTGCCACCAGAAAAAATTGGGCCAGAAGCTCTAATTGCTAATTCTCCAGTTGAATCTCCATCTTCATCAATCGATATTGAACTGCCTAGTGAAATTTTCATATTGGTAGATAAATCGGCTATTTTAGAATTTAGCTCAGTCACTTTTACTAAATTTTTTAATTCTTCTATTGACGGGTGTTCCCGTAGAGCAATGCTAATGGCATCCTCCAATGAGGTAGGCACCTGAGGTTTGGCTGAAGGATAATCTAAAGAATGTGGGACGTCTCCAATTGCTGATTTATAGTTTGCCTTAGCTTGCTCAAATGTACCTTTAGCAAACGCCAGTGAAGAGCTTGCGGCCGCCAAGCGGGCCTCTGCCAATGCAACATCAGTTTTAGTTATTTCACCAACTTCAAACCTATCATTCGCAGCCCTCAGTTCTTCATTAATAACTGCTAAATTACCTTCTCTGAGAGATACATTCTCAGTTTCACGTATTACTTCTAAATATGATTTCACAGCTTCATAAAGCACGTTTTGTTCAATATTAACCAATGAGGAACGTGTAGCAAATACTGCAAATTTGGCAGCCTGTAATCCCAATGCTCGCTGTCCACCATCAAATAATGTGTAATCAGCTAGAAGCGATATACTCGCAGATGTATCAAAAGAATTTGTCACATTACGGTCAGTATGAGAAATGGAAGACGCCCACGAAATTACGGGAGCCAACAAAGATGCAGCAGCGGCTACATCTTCATCAGCAGCTCTCAAAACAGCCCTATTTTGATCTAATAAGCCACTAGTCGAATAAGCGCTAACCATAGCTCCAACAAGTGTGCTTTTTTCATTGGCCGACCCCAAGGAGCCAATAGTAACCATACAAATAAAACAAAAAGGTAAAATCTTAGTATACATCAATTTTCCAATCATCCGGTATACAAATTCAAACGGCTCATTAACAATTCATTACAAAACAAAATCTTTTTGTTTCAAAAAACCCTCTAGAATGGGAACAGAAGCGTTAAACGAATATCTCCAATTTACATTGTCATTTAATTTATATCCAATTCTAACTGTGCCAAGGCCTTCCTCAATAAAAATAGCACCTATTCGTCCACCATTCTTAAGTTGATTTAAAATAGATGATGGTATTTCTTCAACCCCACCTTGCAAAATTATAACATCATAAGGGCCATGTTGAGGCGCTCCATCCTCAAGTTTGTTAACTTGTACAACTACGTTATCGGCACCCGCTTCCGATAGTATTTCTTCGGCTTCTGCCGCAAAACCTTTATCCTGCTCGACTGCAATAACAAGCTCTGCCATTCGACTGATGACAGCTGAAGAATAACCCAACCCTGAGCCAATATCTAAAACCAATTCATTGTTCTTTATATCAAGAGCATCAAGTAATTTTGCCAAAGTCCTCGGCTCTAAAATAACGCGGCTAGGCCCTATGCTGAGATTTTCGCCTAGATAAGCTGCTTCTCGCTTTCCATCGGGCACAAATTTTTCTCGTGGAACATTTAGAAGTGCATCAATTATAGGAAACTTTGTAACATCAGATGGTCGAACTTGAGTATCAACCATAATTTGCCGGCGCATTTTATAATCGGTCACTGCTTCATCCCTTATTTTAAAAAACAACGCTTTGTGGCACAACTAAACAAGATGAGCAACGCAAGACAATCCCAATTAATAAAGAAAAAAATTACGGGTGAAATAATCGTAAAAATTTAAAAAACTAAAATTGCTCTAAAGTCATTAACATTAGTGCCCGTTGGGCCAGGAGAAAAAAGCTCACCAACTGCATTAAACGCGGTCCATGCGTCATGTTTTGCAAGATGTAATCTTGGGTCACACCCCTGCTGGCGCATTTTTGACGCTGTGAAGCCATCACAGAAAGCACCCGCATTATTTTCCGAACCATCTATCCCATCAGTATCAGCAGCCAGAGCAGTAATATTTAGTTCATTTTCTATTGATACCGCAAAAGACAATAAAAATTCTGTATTTCTACCACCCCGACCCGGATTATCCAGTATTTCTACGGTAGTTTCACCACCAGATAAAATTACTGCTGGTGTATCAAAAAGGGTATCTAAATCGTTTCTGAATTTTGCCAAAGCCGCATGCATGGTTCCTACATCAGATGCTCTTCCTTCAATTGAGTCCGATAAAATATAAGAATTTAAACCTAATTCTTGAGCCTTTTTTGCAGCTGCCTTTAAGGAAATTTTAGAAGATGCAATCAATTTAATTTCATTATTGGAGAACCTTGGGTCATCATAAGAAGGAGCATCAGTTTCCTCTGTCTCAAAATAATCTTTGATCTTTGAGGGTATCTTTATTCTATAGGCCTCAATAAGTGACAATGTTTCCTTTAACGAAACACGGTCTGGTATCGTTGGTCCAGATGCGACTTGAGCGGGATCATCACCCGGCACATCCGATACAACTAAAGTTGCTACCGGAGCTGGATAGGCAGCGAGTGCTAAGCGACCGCCCTTAACTTGAGAAAAATGTTTGCGTATCGCATTCATTACTCCAATTGGGGCACCAGATTTCAACAATACTTCATTTAACTTTTGCTCATCTGCCAAGCTAAATCCTGGCGGTGGCGATGGTAGCAAAGCTGATCCTCCACCACAAATTAATGCGATTACTAAATCATCAGCCGTCAGCCCATTTATTGCTTCAAGAATACTGCGGGTTGCCATCAATCCGTTTTCATCGGGAACTGGGTGGGCCGCCTCAAGTACTTTAATTTTTTTGCATCCCTCAGAAAAGCCATAACGAGTTACCACAACCCCACTTAATTCACCTTCCCATGACTCCTCTAGTGCTGAAGCCATTTGAGCGACCCCTTTCCCACATCCAATAACAACGGTTTTACCTTTTGGGGGCTTAGGTAAATTGGGTGGTAAAGTTATTCGCGGATCTGCGGCGTCTACCGCTGCTTTGAATAATTTACTCAAAACTTCTCGTTCGTTAATTGTCATAGTTTTCCAATGCACTAGTAAAATTTAAGCGAATAGCTCAAGAACAGTAATTTCTGATTGAAATTAATTCTACAAAAATTCAACAGATAAAGTACCTGGAAAACTTTTTTCTTTTCCTATCCAGCTAGAGCCGCTGATACAAAAATGATCGATAATGCGCTAATAGCTATCGCGAAACGCCACCGCGGATTTTTTTTCATACCTGTTTCCTGCCTATTTTCTGATCTATGCCAGCTATAACGACATAATAACAAGAATTTTAAATTTTGCAAAACGTGTTTGTCTTTTGGGAACTTCTATGAAGATGCCTCTAAGTCAGGTTTCATAAAAGATAAGGGCGGCTCACCCACCGCCCTCATTTTTATTTTCGATAATTTTTTTTTATATACCAGCTATAAAAGTTGCCGTAAGCCAATCGCTGGTACCGGTACTCCTTTTGGAGCCAGCTGAAAACCTTGAACATGATGACTTCTTTTTACTGTTAGTATCTTTTTAATAACAGAAAATTTTTAAAATTAAACTGTTCATTTTACAGAACACCAAAAAATGGTTCATATACTTAAATTGATTTTTTATGGCTGTAGCGGAAAATTATAAAAATTTCATTTTCACTTTTTTATCATAAAAAAGATTTATTGATGNGAAAAATCAATTAGCATANACNTATGATGTTAGANAAAAAGAAGAATATAATGACTAAGTCANTGAATGCTGTTGGTGCNTCAACATACCAATCAATTAAGCGAGATATTATTTTTGGTGATTTANCTCCNGCCTCCAAACTCAAGCTGGAAACACTTCGGAAAAATTANAACGCAAGCATGTCTACNNTNCGNGAAACACTGAACCGCTTNGCAAGTGAGGGTTTTGTTGATGCATTGGACCAAAGAGGNTTTTTTGTAACGCCNGTATCAAAAGAAGACTTAATGGAGGTTGCTAATTTAAGGGTTTTGCTCGAATGCCATGCCCTTAAACTATCGATCGATAATGGTGATACAGACTGGGAAGGTAACTTGGTTTCAGCACATCACAAACTTAGTAGCATGGAGCAAAAAATGTTAAGTGGTGATGACAGCCACACGGAAGATTGGAAGAGGTATGATTGGCAATTTCATCTTTCTCTTATCGAAGCGTGTGGTTCCAGAAATTTGATATCTCTCCATTCTGTTTTGTATGACAAGTACCTAAGATATCAGATGTTAATGTTAACACACCGCGGACAGGAAGCCGCTGATGAGCACAAACAGATATTGGAGGCAGCTTTAGATCGAAATGTTGAAGCAGCCACTAAGACACTCACAGTCCATATCGAAAAAGGACTAGAGCATACCTTAGCCGCGTTTTAAATGGGTGATCAAAATTTTTAATTCAAAATCGATGAAAGGTTACAGAGAAAATGTCAGAACAAAAGGGTAACTTAAAAGGCTTAGCTATAAGCTTTATTTTGATTTCATTAATTATGGGCGTCGGTGTTGGTATTGTTTATTTTGTAGGTCAGAGTATTTATTAGCATATCTGATGAAATAAATGGTCAAGACTTGGAAAATTATAAAGACAAACATCAAGAAATAAGGCAGGGCGTTCGTGCCTTATGTAGTCAATTTTCTGCAGAATATCATAGAAAAATTGATGCCGAAAAAGGGTATCCTGAAGAATTTGTGGAGGCTCTTACAAAAGAAGGTTGGATGTCTGCACTTATCCCTGAAGATTATGGAGGGTCAGGTCTCAGCCTTACTGAAGCCACCGTTATCATGGAGGAAATTAATCGTGCGGGAGGAAACTCAGGGGCATGCCATGGACAAATGTATAATATGAATACCCTAGTTCGATTTGGTTCTAAAGAACAGAGAGAACGATACCTTCCCAAAATTGCAACCGGTGAACTACGCCTTCAATCCATGGGCGTAACAGAACCAACAACGGGTACAGACACAACAAAGATTAAAACAAAAGCCGTAAGAAAAGGTGACCGTTACATTATCAACGGGCAAAAAGTATGGATCAGCCGGGTCCAACACTCAGATCTTATGATCCTACTTGCTCGAACTACGCCTTTAGAGGATGTGTCAAAGAAATCAGATGGGCTTTCAATTTTTTTAGTGGATATCAAATCTGCTCTGGACTCAGGTATGGCTGTCCGGCCAATCCAAAATATGGTGAACCATGAGACAAACGAATTGTTCTTCGAAAACTTAGAAATACCATCAGAAAATTTGATTGGCGAAGAAGGTAAAGGCTTTAAATATATCCTAACAGGATTGAATGCTGAACGAATTTTAATTGCAGCCGAATGTATAGGTGACGGGTACTGGTTTACTGATAAAGTTACTTCTTACGTCAATGAACGCGAAGTATTTGGGCGTCCAATTGGTCAAAACCAGGGCGTTCAGTTTCCAATTGCTGAAGCTTATATTGAAATAGAGGCTGCAAATTTAATGCGATATCAATCTTCTTATCTTTATGATACCGATTTGCCATGCGCTGCGGAGGCAAATATGGCGAAATATTTAGCAGCAAAAGCCAGCTGGGAAGCTGCAAATGCTTGTATTCAGTTTCATGGTGGTTTTGGGTTTGCTCATGAGTATGATATCGAACGAAAATTCAGAGAGACACGGCTCTATCAAGTTGCGCCAATATCAACTAATTTAATTTTATCATACATTGCCGAACATGTTCTGGGAATGCCGCGATCATTTTAACCCCCATTCCGATGATCTAAACTGATCTAATTTTTGATACCACCAGTATAATAAGTTAAAACTGGGGCTATTATGTTAGAGGAACGACTCAAACCATTTTTAGTAGGGTTTGTTAACGGTCACTACGAAGAAGTAGACGATCAATTAGTGTTTGCCTATAATGAAGCTCATGCCATAGACACGATTTTAAAAACATTTAAAGAAGCAAAATTTGTTTATGAGTCGAAACCTCTAGAACATTAACACTGTTAGTTTTATAAACATCGAATGTTTAGTTTATCTTTGTTTTTGTACTGACGAAAAATTAGGTTGCTACGCTTAATTTTTAGACAGAGCTTGGAAATTTTGAAAAAAATACCCCAATATCATTGAAGCTGAAGCTACACTAGGAAAACCTAGTCTCGTAGCGAGGTCGGGTTTTCTCCAGTCTTATTTGATGTTCCACCAACATTGCCGAGCTCGCTACAATCATAATTTCTAATAAAATTAAAAAA
>NZGN01000093.1:0-26525 GCA_002691045.1 Marinovum sp. | reverse complement strand
ATATTTAAGAGCTTTTTATTATTATCCTCAACTTGAAAAAAGGTGGCCTTAAGGCCACCTTTTTTCAAGTTGAGGATAATAATAAAAAGCTCTTAAATATCTTAACGGACGCCTATGAATTTTGTTTAACTTTAGACTGTCAGTTAATAGTTTCTGTGCAGGCATATGACGTCTCTAAACTTTTTGCTACAAGACCCTCCGCTGCAAAATTCATTATATCTGGGTTTGCTTCAATAAACTTCACCAGCTGAAGCCGAAATTGATCCTGCTCTACGCCTTCGGGCAAACAAATGCTAAAGTAATTAGATAAGTGTCCTGAATAAATAGAGTCTTGAACCCCAAGGATGTACCCTTCGCAAAGCGCCTCATCTAAAGGATTGTCTGATCGGCATAAATTATAAAGTTTAGTTCCATTATAAAAAAATTTTGTTGAGCCGGCTGACAGACTTGATCCAACTAAAATCATGCTGATTAAATAAAATAAATTTTTTTTATATATTGAGATCATTAAAAGCTCCAAGAAAGGCCAGCTGAATAGGCGGGGTTTTCAGTTATCCCACTTTGGGATGCTGCGAAGTTAAACATAAGGTGCTCTAAATCAATAGTCAGACCAATCGCCACAGCGTCTTCGTCTTCATAGCTGCCAAATCCGAAACCAAAGTGATTGCCTTCTCCAGTGGGGTTTATTGCGGATGCCATGGCCATAGTCATTGCGGCAGTGTTGTCAGTATACCGTTTAGTCGCCGCGTGTTCAGATTTGGTTGGAGGAGGTACGTTAACTTCTCCAACAAAGCTTGTAACATCTGTAGCGTTCTGCCCAATTTGTATTTTACCAACTGAGGAAGTCATAATATCTGTGCCATTTCCTACAGCACCCGATGAGTCATAAAATACCATTGAGCTTTGACCAATATGAACGGCACCAGTCGCTTGATCGTATGATAGAATACGTTGGCCAGTTGTGCTGACTATTTCATCCATCCCCATCGTAGCTACGTTTAATGCCCCAGTAACATTAAGGGTTCCATTTACGGTTACAGAATCTTGAGCAAAATCTCCATATATCAATGGTGTGTTTGTGGATGAGTTATCTATGACTAGCATATTTGAGCCAGAGGTTTGAGATCCTGCCATATAACCTATGAAAACATTGCCTGTTCCTGTTACATTATTAGATCCGGCTGCAGAACCAATTGCTGTATTTTGCGAACCTTCAATATTTGCTGTCAAAGCTCCAACTCCAACCGCTACATTATCTCCTCCTGTCGTATTTGAGTACAGAGAAAATCTGCCAAGTGCAGTATTTCCAGCTCCAGTAGTATTGGACTTAAGTGACATTTCTCCAATTGCAGTGTTTTGAGAACCAGTAGTGGTATCTGCTAACGATTGATCGCCTACCGCAAGGTTGTTGTCACCGCTGGTTAAGTTAACTAGGCCTTCATTTCCACCATATAAAGACATATTTGCTGCTGTTGATTGATTTCCAGCAATCATTAACCCAATAGCCAATACAGGCATGAATCTCAGCCTGATAATCAAACAGATACTTAAACTCAGTTTTTTAATCATGCGTTTAAATTGCAAAAGAAGAGCCAAGTTTATTTTTATGAATTAAAACATAAGGTTAGGCTAATTTTAAAACTTTTGAATTTAATATGAAAAAATTCAATTTTTTGACATAACTTTAAAAATTCTTATGATCAGCTTTTATGGAAATTTGGTTCATTGAGAGTGTTTTTTATGTCTTTGGTATGAAGCCTCAAGCTCGCTTTTTAAAAATTCACCAAAATTTATTTTAGAAAATTTAGGTCTGCCTGTTCCTTTTAAGGGGTGAATATTTGTATTTACGTGTGGATCGAAAAAAAATGGACATGAAAATCTTTCTTGCCCACTTTTGTTGATCACACGGTGTGGTGTTGACCGTAAAAGCCCATTTGACAATCTGTTGAGCATGTCTCCTACATTTACAATGAAACTACCTTCAACTTTTGGTATGTCTATCCAATCTCCGTTTTTAGTCTGCACTTGTAACCCGCCAATGCCATCTTGAGCAAGAATAGTTAAACAGCCAAAATCTGTGTGTGGTGCAGAACCATATAAATCATTTGGACTACTTTTGGGAATTGGAGGGTAATGAAGTAGTCTCAACCAAATTGTCGGTGTCTCAAATGAATTAAGTATACCGAGATCCTCTATGCCTACTGACATCAGCGCTAATCTAATTAGCTTTTTACCAAGTCTTGTCATTTGCGAAGTATATTTTTCCAGAGCTTCCCTGAATCCCGCTATTTCTGGCCATTGATTTGGTCCGGATAAATATACATTAGCAATTTGAGCTTTATCTTCACGCATCATCATAAAACTTGCAGACTGGTTTGGTTTTTTGACTTCTGCGAGCTTTGAATTTACGTCTGTAGACGTGTTAATCGCAATATAGCCCCTGTGATTTTCATCAAGTGCGACTTTCATTTTTTCAGATAGAGGTAGAGAATGAAATGTTTTTGAGACTTGAAATAGTTGGTCTATTAAATTTTTTTCAATTCCGTGGTTAACGATGTATCCAAATCCGTAAGTATTATAAGCATGATAAAATTCTTCTAACAAAGTTTTTGGAAACGCATTATGGTCAACTCCTGAGATATCTATTTTAGGTATGTCTATGCGCTGGTGTTTCATATGCTCTTGTTTCTTAGAATTTTTATCACAAGATTATTTCTTGCTTGCTAAAATTATTCTAGACGAAAACTTGACTAGCATTAGATATCGGATGAGAGGTTTTGTAAATAAATCACTACATGTTGAAATAGTAAAAAGCGACAATTTCTTTTGATGAGATCTCAAATACTATCGCGAGCTTACTCAAGCTCGCCTTTCTTGTTATTTCTAGCAACCTTGGGTTGGGGAAGTAATACAATTGCCAGTCGATTAGCGGTTGGGGAAGTTTCTCCTATGCTACTCATATTTTTTAGGTGGGGGATTGTGGTTGTTATTTTACTTAGCCTTTATTGGCGTCAAATGATTGATGAATGGCCAGTCATAAGACCCAGATTGAAATGGCTTTTAGTTATGGGTGGGTGCGGTTTAAGCTTATTTAATGCTTTTTTTTACATAGCGGCACATAGCACCCCAGCCGTTAATTTGGGTATCATTCAAAGTACCATGCCAGGAATGATTTTATTGGGTTCCTTTATGTATTTTGGTGACCGTATTAATCGATTACAATTTTCCGGCCTATTGCTAACACTTTTGGGAGTTTTTGTTATTGTAACTCAGGGTTCTCTTAAACAATTAATGCAATTGACCTTCAATCACGGAGATCTGCTAATGATCTTCGCTTGTTCTTTTTATGCCATGTATACTGTAGGACTGAAAAGCAGACCGAAGATTTCTGGTATGGTTATGTTAGCTTATTTTTCTGTTGCTGCTTTTTTAATGACAATCCCTTTAATGATTTTCGAGAGTTTAATTTATGGTACATTGATGCCGGGAGTTAAAGGTTTTGCTATCGTTTTCTATATTGCAATCGTTCCGTCATTTTTATCTCAGATCTTTTTTATGCGTGGCGTTGATCTTATTGGTCCAGGATCAGCAGGTTTATATGCCAATCTGGTCCCAATATTCTCAGCAATCATGGCCGTACTTTTACTGAGTGAAGAATTTGCGTTTTTCCATTTAGCTGCAATGCTTTTAGTTTTTGGAGGTATTGGGTTATTTGAATATCAAAGCAGACGTAAAGTTAATTCTTAGACATGATTTAGTTGAGCTTATTATGGATAAAATGATCATAGCCGATGAGATAAGTAAGGCAATAAGTCAGACCCAACAGATTGTTCCGTTTTCAAAAAGAGGTATATTTCTTTCTCTTCAGGATGCCTATGATGTGGCAGGCCTTGTAAAGAAAAGTTTGGGCTTACCCTCAGAAATAGGTAAAAAAATTGGTTTTACAAATCGTAATATTTGGGATGTTTATAATGTGAACGAACCAATCTGGGGCCCAATCACAAGTAAAAGCGTTAGCTTTACTGAGACAAATTTTCAAAAGGTTGATCTTAGTCAATTTTGTGAGCCCCGCATCGAGCCTGAAGTAGTTATTTGTCTTAGAGAGAAACCGCATCACTCTGATGAGGATCTGAATATATGTATTGATTGGATTGCTCCGGGTTTTGAAATTGTAGATTCTATCTACCCAAATTGGTCATTTGCATTACCGGACACAATTGCATCGGGTGGGCTGCATGGCTGTTTGGTTGTAGGAAAGAAACTTCTTATAAACAATGATGTAGAGAGAGATCTTAGGGATCTTAAAGTGAGCCTTATTAAAGATGCACGCATTGAAGAGGAAGGGACAGGAGCTAACGTTTTAAACGGCCCAGTTTCGGCAATTAGACATCTTCACAAAAGTTTAGCTGGTATTAAAAACCAAGTCTTACTGTCCCCTGGTAATATTATAACTACTGGAACAATGACTGATGCAAAATCGGTATCTCCTGGTGAAAAATGGACTGGCAAATTTGAAGGCATAATTGAATCAGAATTGTTGGTGGAGTTTCTTTAACTAGTTTATTTTAGATAAATTTAATATCCTTGTGACACTATACGGTTTCACTTTCTCTTAGCTGGTCCGTTTTAAAAAACCTCCGCATTAACCCGTGGAGGCTTTTTATAACTAATTATCTAAATTTGATCCAGGTAATCAAATCCAGCGTATCATTTAAGTGTCATGACAAAATACATGCGCGGATAGTCATGGTTAACTGTCTTTTAACTCCCCCCTTAAACAACGCCTAAATGGCGTTGTTTTAAGTTTAGGAACATATAAATTTATAACTAATATCTTATTAGCGACGTTGTGTCGTTAAGGGTACAGAATCCGGCTTCTAATTAATAAAAACAACTTAATAAGTTTTTTGTAAGTTACTAATAAAATGCGTCTCTATGAAACTAAAAATTTTAAAGGTTTTGGAAAACCTAGCAATAGTCCAATTGCTGGAAACTCCCTTGCTTTAATTTCAATATTTTTGTTTGCAGCAGGTTTTCCTGCGGCGGAAGTTCTTTTAGAAGTCTGGCATCCCATAACACTCATGTTTTTTAGGCTCATTTTGGCCATCGTAACACTTGTCATTTTATGGATCTTTATGGAGGGTCTATCTCAAGTTTTGAACGCACCATGGTTTAAAGGCATAAAAATTGGCATACTAGGTTTTGGTATAGGAACAAATTTATTACTGTTTGCGCAGTGGTTTACTGATCCAGTTACTGTCGCTCTTTTGGCAACTTTAATTCCTATTTCTGCAGCTATTTTAGAAGTTTGGGATGGTAGAAGAAAGCTAACGACAAAATTTGCTTTAGGCTTGATTGCCTCCATCACTGGTGGAATTATTGCTGTTAGTGAAAATATATCAATTGATTTAGGCTGGGGGGTTTTGATGGCTTTGGCTTCCGGGTTTTTTTACATGTGGGCGTCTGATAAAAGTGTGACCAAGCTTCCGGAAATTTCTTCAATCGCTCGCTCAACTATTACATTTACTGGTGCAGCTCTTTTTACTACTTTTAGTTTTGTAATATTCCTTATTTTAGGCTTTATCGAAATTCCCAACGAAGTCACAGGTGCTCAGTTTTTTAGTTTGATTATTTATTCTGTCATCGCCATGGCTATATCGCATGTCTTTTTTATTATAGCAGTTGATAAAGTTGGAGTAGCAATTACATCGCTTCATCTTAATTTTGCCCCTTTTTATGTGATGATAATTATATTTTTGCTTGGAGGAACCTGGGATTTAAGAGCAATTATAGGTGCGTCTATTGTTGCTTTTGGCGTTTGGCTTGCGCAGGCAAAATAGTTTTAAATATTTCAAATTTGGCTAAAAGGTTTTAGAAAAGCATCAAAATTTATGGAATTTTTAGATTGGTAAAAGTAAGAGATCATAAATATCAATATATTTCAGCTAGACCCTTTGCCCCAAATTTAGGTGCTGAAATATACGATGTTGATCTAAGTAAAGCCATTTCAGATGAACAATTTTCTGATATCGCTCAGGCATTTTTAGATCATCAGGTTTTATTTTTCAAAAATCAGAAAGAAATTCCACCAGATGTTCATATTGCTTTTGGTAAAAGATTTGGAGAATTACATGCTCATCCAGCAGCACCAACTATGAAAGGCTATCCAGAAATCTTTGAAATTCATGCAGATAAAAATTCGAAAGTAGCAAATGGTGAATTTTGGCACTCAGATGTATCATGCGATGAGGAGCCACCTTTAGGAACTATGCTGCAAATCCACATAGCGCCTGATTGTGGGGGAGATACGATGTTCTGTGATATGTATTCAGCCTACGAAGCTCTTTCAAACCCGATAAAGGAATTAATTGGGGGATTAACTGCAACGCATGAATCTGAGCATCTTTATAGAGGCCGTTATTCTGACCGAGGTATGGATGACACTGGCGCAATTTTTCCAACAGCAGTTCATCCCGTAGTCAGAACCCACCCAGAAACAGGGCGGAAAGCATTATTTGTAAACCGCACATTCACGACAAGAATTAATGAGCTTTCATTAGATGAAAGTAATGTCATTCTGAATTTACTTTTTGATCAAGCTGAACACATCAACCATCAAATTCGTTTTACTTGGTCAATCAATGATATGGCTTTTTGGGACAACCGTTGTTGTATGCACCGCGCTATTTGGGATTATTGGCCAGAAGAGAGAAAAGGCCGCCGGGTAACGATTAAAGGTGATCGACCAAAATAAATTATGCTTGATAAGAAGGAATAACAGCTTAGCTTTTTAAAATGTTCTGGATATTATTTTTAATTTTTTTGCTTGCTTGCTTTGCGGCTGGAGCTACGGGTGGCTTGTTCCCCCCAGGTTCTTGGTATGCAGGTCTTAAAAAGCCAAGCTGGACGCCTCCTAATTGGCTGTTTCCAGTAGCATGGACATCACTATATATTTGTATGTCGTTCGCGGGTGCTCGGGCTGCTTTGTCACCAGATAATAGTCTTGCCATGGCTCTTTGGTCTCTTCAGATTGCCCTCAATACCCTTTGGACACCCGTGTTTTTCGGATTAAAGAATTTAAAGTTGGGGCTGATAGTACTAATAGCACTTTGGGTGTCTGTTGCGACTACGATGCTTGCATTATGGCTAGTTGATTGGTTTTCAGGTGTACTGTTTTTCCCGTACCTTGTGTGGGTTACTGTCGCGGGAGCACTCAATGCCGCTGTTTGGCGAATGAACGCGGAAGAGGAAAAAATATAAAATCGGTTTTGCAGGCTAATTCATTTTCTTAGACACGCATTACCGACCCCTCTGGATCGTAAGGTGACATTTGAATAACTTTAGCGTCTTTCTCAACACCAACGACATGCACTTTCAGATTTTGGTCTTCCTTTGCGAGGTCGCTATTTATCAAAGCCATTGCAAGTGATTTGTTTACTGTATGGCCATATCCTCCCGATGTAACAAAGCCTACAAGACTATCGTTATTCCAAACAGGTTCATAACCGCTGGCGTCCGCGTCGCTTGCCTCAACCTCTAACATTACCAGTTTTTGTGAAGGTCCATTGCCATCTCTTTCTTTGAGAGCAGCAGATTGGCCAATGAATTGGTTTTTTCCCCAATCAATCCATCGATCCATGCCTGTCATCCCAGGAGTGTATCCTTGCGTGAATTCAGCTGACCAAATGCCAAAGCCTTTTTCCAACCTTAAAGATAGTAAAGCGTTAAATCCAAATTCCCTGATTCCACATTCAGCACCCGCCTCCAATAATAACCGTCGCAGACCAATATGATCGCCTATTCGGCAGTTGATTTCATAGCCTAATTCACCGGTAACAGAAAGGCGGCCCACTTTTGCTTTTATCAGACCTATGTCCATATTAGCACAGCCCATAAACTTCAATTCATCAATTGGAAAATCTGTAATTCGAGAAATAACTTCTTTAGATTTTGGCCCTGACAGCGAAAAACCAGCCCAGGTTTCGCCAAGGTCGAGTATTGATACGCCGTCTGTCAGATGGTCATTAAACCATCGCATATGCCAAGCTCGTAAATAGTAAGATCCCATGATCCACCATGTCCCATCTCCCCAATTGAAAATGGTTAAATCGCCTTTAAGTTTACCTTCTTCACTGAGCATAGGGGCTAAGGTTGCGCGCCCTGGATTTGGAAGTTTTGAAGCCATTACTTTATCAAGCCAAGCTTCAGCATTGGGTCCAGAAACTTCAAAACGCGAGAAACCAGTAATATCAAGTAAACCCACACCGGAACGGATTGATTTGCACTCATCACCAACGATTTGAAATGCGTTAGAACGTTTTAGTGATGGTGTTTCTGCAAAATCTGGGGGTGCAAAGTATAGAGGAACTTCGAGATCCCAGCTACTACCCCATTGGCATCCAGCGGCAGTCATAGCGTCGTGCGCGGGTGCCATTTTTAAGGGGCGTCCTGCTGGAAGCTGCTCATTAGGATACGTCATGACAAAGCGACGAGAATAAAACTGACCAGTCGTTTGTTTAATAAATTCTTTATTTTCAGCAAATTTACCATATCTAGCCACATCCATTCCATAGACGTCAGCTTCAGGCTCACCGTGGATCATCCATTCGGCAAGGGATTTACCGACGCCACCGCCTTGCAGAAAACCTGCCATAACTGCACAGGCACACCAGTAGCCTCGTTTGCCAGGAACAGGGCCAACCAGAGGGTTACCATCTGGCGAAAAGGTGAAAGCGCCATTTACCCATGTTTTAATGCCAACGTCTTGCAGAGCTGGATAGCGTTCGAAACCCATTACCAGTTCGTTTTCTATCCTATCTGTTTGCTCCTGGAATAGCTCCATTCCGTAATCCCATGGCGCTCCGTCCATGGCCCAATGCTCATGATTAATTTCATAAATACCCAGAAGGACACCTTTTTGATCCTGCCTTAAGTAAGTAAATCCCTCGAGGTCAACAGTCATCGGGATCTCAAAGTCTAAATTCTCCAGTGCGGTAATTGTATCTGATATCAAATAATGATGTTTTAACGGTGAAACTGGCAATTCAATGCCGGCCATGCGTCCAATTTGCTTTGCCCACAATCCTCCAGCATTCACGACGTGTTCACAAGTTATTACCCCTTTGTCAGTAATTACGCGCCAGCCATCTTTAGTTTGCTCTAAGGCTTCAACCTTTGTATGTTCATAATATTCTGCCCCTCGTTTTCGCGCAGCCTTTGCATAAGCATGAACAGTGCCTGTTGTGTCCAGATAACCCTCTCGATCAGCCCACATACCGCCGAGTAAACCGTCTGTTGACATTATTGGGTTTAGTTCACGTGCTTCCTCTGGTGTTACAAGTCGGCAATCAGAAATACCAATTGATTGGTAGACTCTGTAGGCGGATTGTAACCACTCCCATCTGTCGGGTGTCCCGGCCATTGTTAAGCCACCTGTCATGTGCAAACCAATATCTTGACCACTTTCGATTTCTATTTCTTGAAGCAATTCTATAGTATAGGCTTGCAGGGCCGACATGTTTGGATCCGCATTCAGAGTATGGATGCCACCAGCTGCATGCCAGCTGGATCCCGCCGTAAGCACGGATCTCTCTAGCATACAAACATCTGACCAACCAAATTTTGCTAGATGATAAATGACAGAGGCACCAACTACTCCGCCACCAACGACAACAACCCTATAATGAGATTTCATTATATTCCTCCCCTACATAGCTTCACAAAAAAAAATTTTTTTGTTTTGTGTTAACAACTTGGACAGCTTAAAGCTTATCGGTTAACCGCTGCCTACCAAACTTCCATAAGCTGGGTAATTGCAATAGCGCCAAAAATAAGTGTGATTACGACTTTAAATAGACCCCAAGGAGCGGCTTTGAATTTTTTGCCAAAATTTGTTGAAGCTTCTTCATCGTCAATATCATCTATATTAGCTTTCAAATCATCCATACAATCAAATGAATTAATCATTACGAAAACAAACATGCCAGCAATAGCTGCTGTCAGAGCTAGTTGAGGTAAATCGCCTCCCTGGGAAATTAAATAAAGCGTGAATAAGTTTCCAAAGATGGCAATTGTGAAGCCCCAATAAAGATCTCTGCCTCTAGTAGCTCCAATTAATTGACGTCTGTCGCGATCGGCAGCTGTATTCATTTTTGACATAGTTAAACTCCATATTTTTATATATCCATGGTTTTATTGAACTGTATTTTTCTGATACTAGTACATGATAACGTAGCGTATTTTTGAAGCTAAAAAAATAATGCATTTAGAGAATTAGTTTTAAATTTAAGCTTATAGTTAAAAAAACCTCCGCTATTTAGCGGAGGTAAAGTTTTGGTTCACAGTTACAGGGAGGAAACGCAAACCACTTAATAATAAAGTAACGCTGCAACGCAGCATTGCAAATGCGGCATTTTGACGTTTTAAAAAGAAACCCATTTAAAGTTACAAAGAACCGTTCTCGCTATTTGCCGAAGCAAAGTGAGCTAGAGAATAGTGGCTGGGTTCATAGGGAGGAGAACCCGGCCGCGTTAAATTCAGGAATATAAATTATGCTTTTAGTTTAATTTGTAGTCTACCGGTGGAAATAAATAATCTCTGTCTTTTTTAATAACAGGTGTTTCTCTATTAGGCAGTCTTGGTAAGCCTAAACCTGTGTTAATCATTTGAAGATAGTCACGGTAGCTCATACTCATTAACGGCTTAATTGGGCCTATAAACCCTTCATCTTGATCTGATTGTTGCATAATAAACCTCCAATAATATCAAAATTTGCAAGATTTATGCCACAAATTTTGGTAGATCAGATCTTCATTGTCAGCCCTTGTTAAAAAGGAGCAGAACCAATTTTTGAAATAAGATTTGCTATTCCGCCGGTGAGGGTAAAGTAAGTCCACCATAACCAAACAATAAAAATAAAAATTCTTAATAACCTTGCTTTTGGCCAGACCTTCGGATCGAATGGAGTGACTACTACCCACAAAAATCCACATCCAATTAGATATAAAAACAAACCAAACATCTTAGGAAAAAGTTAGAAAAATTTGGTAATTGTTACAAGAAAAAACTGTTTACAATTTATCGATAAACAGTAATTGCCCGTTTCAAATATTATTGTAAATTGCTAAGGTATTCGATACGCGCCATTAAGAGGTATATCATGTCTTATCAACCAATAAAATTACCAGATCGTGTTCAGTTATCGGAAGATGAGGCTATCAAAAAATCTAGAAACTTTTTTAATTATATGTGTAAACGTCACTCTGTAAGAGATTTTAGTGGTGAACCAATTTCAGAACAAATTATTCAGAATATTATAGCTACAGCAGGTAGAGCTCCCTCTGGCGCAAATCAACAGCCTTGGCATTTTGTTGCTATCAAAGATTTAGTTATGAAACAAATGGTCCGTGAGGCTGCAGAGCAAGAGGAGCAGGCTTTTTATTCTGGAGGAGCGAGTGATGAGTGGATATCCGCGTTGGAACCAATTGGAACAGGAGTATCAAAGCCTCACTTAACTGAGGCTCCATGGTTAATTGTAGTTTTTGCTGAACGCTATGGCAAAAATGCAGATGGATCACGGCGAAAAAATTATTATGTGCCTGAAAGCGTGGGTATAGCCATAGGTTTTCTTATAGCAGCAATTCATGATGCTGGCTTGGTTTGCCTTGAACATACCCCGAACCCAATGAAATTTTTAAATAGTTTGTGTGGAAGGCCCTATAATGAAAAACCGGTAATGATCTTACCCATTGGTTACCCAAGCCAAGAGGCAACTATTCCTAAAGCTGCAAAATTAAAGAAACCTTTAAATGAGATTATGACAGTTTTCTAATGCCTAGGGAGTTGGTGCGAACACTTTTCTAGCGAATGTCGGTATTCATTTCTTGTTAGGCGCAATGCATATAAATTGGATAAAATGAAAAAATCAAAAATGAAAGTTGTGTTAGTTGAGCCGGAAATACCCTTCAACACAGGTTCAATTGGTAGGACTTGTGTAGCCCTAGATCTGGAATTGATTTTAATAGGGAAACTTGGTTTCTCATTAGACTCTTCCTCAGTAGCTCGTTCAGGAACCCGATACTGGAAATTTGTGCGAATAAGTCTCTACGAGAGCTGGGTTGAATTTATTCAAAAACGTTTGCCGCTGGATGAGCAGCTCTACTTTTTTGAGGAAGATGGATCATCAAGTTTTTATTTACCGACTTATCACCCTGAAGCTTATTTGGTCTTTGGTTGTGAGTCCAAAGGGCTTCCCAAATCAATCCGTGAAAGTATGAAAAGTAGAACCTTTTCGATCCCAATGAAAAATAAAGCTGTTAAATCGCTAAATTTAGCAAATGCTGCTACTGCAGTAATTTATCAGGCTATGCGCGAATATTTATGATTAAAGACTTATGTTACCAAAAATTAGATAGAGTTAATTTTATAACACACCGTTTAATAATTTGACTATGAAAAGATAGTAAAAATTTCGATTGGCATAAAAAATGCCTGTCAAAGCTTATTATCCCCGCGGGTACTGGGTCTCTATTTGCTTTTTCCTCCCTATTAAGNTGTGTAGAGACCCCTTTTTTTANAATTCTNCAAATTAATGAACAATTCTATCTACNATAAATTTCTGTATACCAATGAGCACAAATGTAAGTATCTATTTTTCAATAGTAATTTANGTATACNATTGTATTTGTTGACTTTTTTGTTAGTGACGTTANATAGNNATNNATGAAAAANGAATGTAAAAAATGCAACGTGGTTCACAATGACTTNGCAAGAAATTGCCTCAATTGTGGCNCCATGCTTNAAACTCTTAATGTTCAACGTGCNATCTGGGGCGCGCCTNCTTTCATAGTTACAACNTTCCTNTCCATTAGNGCGGTTTTTTTAAGTTTTAACCTNTTGTTGGGAGGCTAAANTGATAACTTGGAAGCAAATTTTTGGNCCTAATTTTAGTGTAGAGCAGATAGAAGCTGTTCTCATGATAGGAGCNTTTGGTTCAATANTGGCCGCAGTANTGGTCCTTCTTTNTTTGTATAATCAATTNGCCGACGANCTTTAGGCTNATNTACTTCTATCCACTTACATATGCAGCNGTATCTGTCGGACGATACCAAGTCTTTTGATTGTGNAGCCTTCCGAGAAGNTCTCTTANTTCTGAGACTTCTTTTCTTATTTCTTGGTAAANGGGCATGTCATNNGTGTTTTTTATCGTGCTTTCAACCAGCATATTCATTGTCGCCGACCTACGAGCTATGACAGAATTCACAGCATCTTCTATCAAGTCAATATCACGTAATCCTAAGTTGAATACAGTATTTGGTTTAGACATCCTAAAAACTCTCTAAAAAGTTGAAATCCATACTCTAAAATAGAGAGCTCGACGATAAAAAGTCAACAAATACAATAGTATACAATATTTTATCAACAAAAATAAAAGGTTAAAATTGTGTCCACTAGTATACATTTCATGTGGTTTTAAAGAAATAATCTAACTTATTGTCTCGGCGGTTGCGGATTATTAGCAGGGTTCGAATCTATAAAGTTGATTTCGATAATGTCAGTGCCGCCATCTAAGTTTTTTAAACATTCTTCAATAGAACAAGCTAATTCTCTGCTATAGACTTGATTGTCACCCTCATAAAATGCAAATGATTTTAAGTGCTTTGCCCTTTTTTCTGGGTTTTCAATAGTAGACTTAGTCCAGTGATATAATTCATACTGTTCAATGCCTTCCTTTTCAGCCTCAGCGCAGTAATCTGCAAAAGCGTCAAAGGTACAAACAAGTCTGCAACCTGTATCGGAAGCTATCTTATTGATGTCTTTAGAAATTGCTGAACCTCGTGCGCCTCGAAGATCCTCTGAGAGCCTTTCCGAAACTTTGATCCTTATTTGGTATAGCCAGTCAGTCATTTTGGTTTTCCTTTTTATAGAAGCCCATTTTATCTAGAAATTATTCTGGTAGAACTAAATTTAGTAATTAATATTATATTTCAACCTACTCGTTTTAACTAAACCGGGAATCTTTAAAAATGTTTCAGTCTTTTTTTCCTCAACCTAAAATGTTTTTCTCTTCATTAGCCATATGGTGTGGGTTATTAATTCTAGTTTGGTATTCCTTTGGCAAAAAAATAGGGGAAGCAATCGGTTTTGATTTGTCTGAAAAAGAGCAAGTAATTGGTCTAGGGCATTTTATTACATCAGAATTTCTATGGTTTGATACATTTTTCGCTTTTGGTACTTTGGCGTTTTTTTTAGTTTGGCGTTCCCGAAGTCCTCATGAGTGGCAGATATGGTCAATTTTGGGCTCGGCTCTTTTGATTTACCTGTCGTATGCATCCGTGCAAGTTTCGGTTGTAATAAACGCTTGGTATGGACCCTTTTATAACGATATTCAGACAGCGTTAACCGGTGATGGTGGAATTACAGCGGGTGATTTATATGGTCACTTTCTAGTATTTTGTACTATCGCTTTTCCCTACATTTTATTTATTATCTTAAATCGATTTTTTACCGCTCACTACATCTTTCGCTGGCGTACTGCGATGAACAATTATTATGTGGAACGATGGAAGCAAGTTCGAAACATAGAAGGTGCTTCACAGCGTATTCAAGAAGATACGATGCGATTTGCCGCGATCATGGAAGGTCTAGGCGTTGCATTTGTAGACTCAATCATGACATTAATTGCTTTTCTCCCGGTTTTGGCAGCACTTTCAGTTCATGTTGAATCCTTGCCAATATTGGGAGCTATACCCTATCCGCTAGTTGCTTTATCCATTGTTTGGTCTCTTTTTGGAACATTGCTACTCATTCTAGCTGGTATAAAGTTACCTGGATTAGAATTTAAAAACCAACGTGTGGAAGCCGCTTTCCGAAAAGAATTAGTTCTTGGTGAAGAAAATGAGGGTAGTGCGAAACCTGGGACTTTAAGTGATCTTTTTGCTAATGTTCGCCGCAACTATTTTAGAATTTATTGGCACTACACATATTTTAACTTATTTCGATATATGTATATACAGGCTGATAATGTGGTTGCTTATATATTCTTGGTTCCTACAATTGTGTCAGGACGTATTACGCTTGGTATAATGAACCAGATATTGAGGGCTTTTGGCCAGGTTGCTTCTTCATTTCAATTTTTGGTATCATCGTGGACAACAATTATTGAGCTAATATCTATATACAAGAGGCTTCAGGCTTTTGAGGCGGCTATTAGTGATCAGCCACTACCAAAGATTGATCAGGAATTTATTGAGTCAGGATCCTTAGAGACTTAGTTCTAGTTCTTAAATTGATTTGGAGACGGAGATGTATTGCAGAGTTGTCCATGTAAAAGAATTGTCTGAGTTGCAAATGAAGATGATTACGGCCTACATGGAAACAACTATGTTGCCGCAGAATTTAAGTGCTGGACAAATCTCAGGAGAGGTATTTTCCAAAAGTCAGACAGAAGTATTCACGGTCTCAAAGTTTCACGACAAAGAAACGGCAGATAAAATTATGTCGCTAATGCGAGATGAGCTAAAAGAGATAGCTAACGGTAGTAAAATGACAGTTTTAGAGGGGCCCCTTCTGATCCAAGGATGATAACAAGCCGCTAGCCAATTTTTATAAACTAAAAACGAATTCCATCTGTCTTTGTATTTGAAAATCTAGCATCTCTCAGCTTAGCGCCTTTTAAGCTTGCCCCACTTAAATTTGCATCTCCCAAATTCGTATAGCGCAGAATTGCATTGTCTAGAATTGCATTTGTTAAGTTAGCACCGCGAAGTCTTGCATTGCTTAAATCCGCTCCAGTAAAGTTGGCACCCCTTAAATCTGCATATTCTAAATTAGCACGGTATAGATTTGACCCACTAAAATTTGCTTTACGCAGCTCAGCTTCTTCCAACCAAGCATTACTGAGATCACACTTAACACATGCATTTGTATTTAAAAGTTGGTCCTCTTCATCACCACCAGCATGAGCGGCTGAAGTTGTAACAACAAAAAAAAGGCTGATAAATAAAATGAATTTTTGCATAGTAAGCTCCTTTTTGTTATTTTATCAAAATTGCTGCCTGCTCCAAATAGTACCTTGCGTCAAAAAATTCAAAGCCAGGATGCCTAAATTTTATGCGTAAAATAGTGATTACAAATTTCTTGATTTATAACCTTACGTTTTAGGAAATTATTCTATGCCATGCTTTCGAAAATGTTTAGAATTGACTACACCAACAGAGAGGAAAAACTATGGATCAAAATTTAAGAGCGAGCATTCAAACGAGTACCTTTTATTACTTTATGATCGTGACGACGCTTACAACTATAAGTCAATTGACAACAATGTCTGTCATTGTATTTGCTGACATATCTGGCAAAGAAAATGTTGTTGCCGCGTCTGTGATTGGCCCAGCACTACTAGGAGCCTTTGGGATTATAAGATTGCTAACAAATATGACCCATCTTGTTGCCGATATGGATAAAGAAATGAAGGCAACAAATTATGGGACTACTATGTCTGGGATTCCATTTCCGGTACTTAAGCTGATATTTGCAGCTATATTTATCATAATTGCATTAGTTCAATTAACTGCGATTTATTAATAACATTTGTTAAAGGATCCATTTATGATGGATCCTTTAAATAATTATATTTGTTAATTACGTTTGGCATAAAACCCGACGGCAATAATTAAGAATATCAAAGCCTGATAGAAAAATGGGTTATTTCCAATTGGATCCCCGCTGCTAACTGTTAGATATAGGCCCCCAACAGCGAATATAGCCCATCCAACTGTGTGGATTGTCATAAACTCTGGAACGTTTTCTTTGGTAATATATTTACGCGTTGCTATCAACACATAGGCTATAACCAGTAAGGCAAGGCCCGTATTTTGAAGTTGAACACTGGCAATATCAGTAATTAAATCTGCGGGAACAGTCATTAAAGACCAGTAGGAATTCGGTGCCAAAAAAAACCAAAGACCGTAAATAATACCAACGGCTGGTGTGAAAAGCATCATTTTTTGTCGCATGGCCAATCTCCCCTCATAGCTGTGTAAAGTGTAACATAATTTCAATTTGTTTGGAAAATTTTTTTTATATGAAATCTCTATAAAGTTGTAGACGTTCGCTCGATCCAAAATACTAAATCGAGCCTAATTTTATTTCCTAACTGCGTAGCCTTTATGGTTCCTGGTAAGCTGCTCAATACCGCTTTCATGACGTTTGTATGAGCTGAGCCAGTTTCAAAGTTCAATTTGCTTTCCATAACTTTGTTAAAGCGTGCTAAGTTCAAATCTTCTAAATTTTTTGTTCCAGCTAGTGATATTTTTAATTGCACTTTTTTCATTGTTTGTGACTGTCTTCCCTCGCCAATTTCACATTTAAGTTCTTTGGGCTCATGTAGATCCTGGCAGTGAGAGATTAGGTGGTGAAGCATCACCTTAAGGGAACTCAAAGGGATCCCATATTCAAATTCAGATTTTGCATTTGTTTCTACTGTAACTTTCATAGATTTATCTTTGGAAAAAAGTTCATAAGCATGCATGAAACTCTCTAAGATGTGACTTAACTCTTGAAGAGTGAGGGTCGCTACATCATTAGAAAGATAATTTCCTGTTTCGCTAATTTTTGACAAATTAAATGAAACGTCATGGATTCTGTCTTGGATATACTCAACTTGAGAGCGGTTTTTCTTTTTATCAGTTTTTTCTAATAAAATTTTTGTTAGGTTCATTTGTGAGGCTAGGCTAAATGCCGCTATTTTTAGCTTTGCTTTTTCAGCCTCAGAACTTTCCTGAGCCTCGGCAACAAGATCATAAGATGATTTATTTTTTTCAATAAGTGATTTATTTCGTTCGATTTCGTTAAGGTAAAATTGTTGGTATTGCTCAACAACATTCCGAATGGCGAATATTAGTACGCAAGTTAACGACAGGGTTGAAATGTGGACCTTAATTATATTTGAATAAATTTCACCATCAGGTAGAAAGGTTTCTGGAACTAGGAATAATAAAAGTACTGTCGCAATTATTCCGGTAGAGAGGACTTTCAAACCGGTAAATTTGAATGCCATTAGACCACAGGCTAATACCAGAAAAACATCAACAAAAATAATGGAGCTATTTCTCAATCCTGCAGCTATGAAAAGAGAGAAAAAAATGGATACTAATGAGTAAAAACGAATTTGATTTGATTTTATCTTGCCAAATCCAAGATATACAAAAATTCCATAACATATGGTTAAGAACGCCTGGTGATAGGGCACAAAATCTATAATTAAATTTCTGTAAGCTACAAATAACATGGCTGGAAATGCTACGATTGCAATAACACGGGAAGCCACTTTCAGGCTTTGGTCGACGATACCGTCTAAATTTTGATAATCCGTTTTCATGCTAATAGATTAATGTTTTTGATTGGAAAACATAGTAAATTCGTTTAGCAGCGCTGTGTCAATATTTCAGCTTCATGAATAATTTTGCAAACATGATCATTAAATGGTGTATTAATTCTCAATTCTGCTGCAAGAGGCGGAATTGCACCATTAATAAAATCTATCTCAGTTCTTTTTTTTGCCTCGAAATCTTGAAGCATAGATGGTTTGGCCGAGCCAACTCTTTCTGCAAAATCGCTTACGTAAGCAACAGGATCTGAAAAAGAAAATGGGATTCCCTTCGCTAATCCTACAGAGTAGGCCTCTTTCATACAGTTCAAAGCAAATGCCCAATATTCTTTATTATTTTTCAAATCTTTGACATTACAACCAAAAATTGAACATGGACCAGATAGGGTCACATTGCATAGTAATTTCTCCCAAATTAACTGCTCAATGTTCTCATATATTTCAGTTTTTAACCCTCCAGAACGCCAAACTGAAACTATGTCTTGGAGTTCACTTTTATTTGATCTTTTCGAAATTGAACCCAGTCTTATTTGTTTATTGGCCGTGTGAACAATTTGCCCAGGAGCCTTTATGCTTGCGCCAAAACCTTCTGCGACGCCTAAAACAACATGATTTTTGGGCATATGTTTTAAAATTATATCGCCAGAACCAAGTCCATTTTGAATTGTAATTATAGGTGAGTTTAAGTCTACTTGGTCTTTAAGACGTTCAATACTTTTTTCTAAATCTAACGCTTTGGTTGCGATAATGTAGACATCGCACCTTTTGAGATCTAAAAAGTTTGTACTTGCTTTGATGTTTTTTGCAGTTATTTGCCCATCAGGGCCGTCAACAATTAAACCATTTTTATTTATTTGATCGACATGTTCTTGCCAAATATCAACTGCAACCACGTCATACCCAGCTTTGGCAAAACGTGCAGCGTAGATTGAACCCATAGCACCTGTTCCAATAATGGCAATTTTCATTTATTGGACCTGTTTATGTCGAGCGGAAATCGTTTACTTAGATAGTCTGCTATTTCTTTTGACAAGTGATTTGGTCGGTATTCTTTTAGTATTTTTGAAGCCTTATATTCAGCCCTTTGACCCATATCTAATTGGTCACTATCTGCCCACTCCTCTAGTGATTTTCTCTCTGCAATTTCTGGATAATAGAAATCACTCTTCATTCGAGCATAAGTTTCAGGATGTCCTAAATAATGACCTTCATTATTTACTACTTCTTTTATACTTTCATGCATTAAGGTTTCATCGGTTATTTCGGGAATAATGTTTGACCTAAATATAACACCAATAAGCTCGTTATCAGCAACCATAGCGCCATAATTAATTCCCATTAAGCTAGCTTGAGAACCTGCTGCTTGGGTTATCAAATTAGCTCCAGTTTGTGCTGCGCTATTAATGGTAAGTGCTTTCTCATAACCCGACTGAAAGTCAATTAATTTACTATCAGTGGCCCCTGCGATGACAGAACAGGGTATTTCCCAGTATCGTAAAACCTGAACTGCGACTCCGGTTGCCATTAGTTGTTCTGGAGCTCCTCCAGCCATCCCTCCAGTTCTTAAATCCGTTATCATTGGCCTTGGCCCAGCAATGCAGGATGCCTTTGGATCAAGTATGTGAACCAAGACTAGACCTGATAGGGTCTCCGCTAAAGTTTGTGAAACGGACCCAGCGATTGTTACTGGACTAGAAGCTCCAAGTTGGCCAAAAACATTGCAGTGAACGGGTATGCCTAGTTTAACAGCTTCCATCATAACCCTTATATTTTCTGGATCAAATCTTAATGGCGGCACCGCATGATTAACGTGTAATGACAGAAAAGGTCTTCTTCTGAAATTGTCTTCCCCTCCTGCAATTTGGTAACATAATTCTGCTATTGCATTCACGTGAGTGAAATGTGCAGCTTGAACCATAACATGCTTAGAAGTGCCCGCTAAGCTTGCTGCTGCAGTGGATAGATCAAACTCAAGAGGATTTTCAATATCACCAGCAACCAAAGACCTGGAAAAAAAACTTATATTGGGTAGTGTGTCGGCCAATCTGGCGGCGTCGTAAAGATCTTTTAGTTTGGATGGGACATACTGTTTGGTTATTTGGTCTTGCAGATTAGGAGCCGCTCCGCCTGTTCCTGCATAAACATAATTCCCCCCAACCTGAAGATCGTTTTCTGTAGTTTGCCCGGCTAAAAGTATAGTTCTTTGATGTCTATCTATCGTATTTTCAATCAAATTAGCCGGATAAAGTAACCTATTTCCCTCTAACTTTCCACCGTGCTCCTGTATTAGGTCACATAATTCTTTTGGGGCATCTGACATTCCTATCTCTGAAAGAATTCTTATGGCAGAGTCAGAAATTTTTCTTAAATTGCCAATCTCTGTCGGAGCGAAGACCCTATGATTTATGAGTTTGGTAAAGTTTTGGTTTTTTTCCTCAGATTTTCCTGTTTGTTTTCTTCTTTTTCGACTCATTTCGGTGCAAACTATTTCTTCTTGTTAGACATATTTTTTGTTAATTTCTCCTCATAATCCTTCTGAAGGGATTTTAACTCGTGCAGTATGCTCTCAATGTCCTTAGGTTGTTTAAGAATAATATCCACTACATCGCCCTTTAGTATTTCTGGTGATGTAGTGTCTTTCAGGTCCAAATACTGATAAGGAACTACGGGTTGATTAAACCCTTTTAATTTAACAGCGTCTTGAGCCTCAAATTCAAATTCTTTTTCCAAAAGAGATTTTGTTTCAGGTGCGACTAATATCTTTTTGGGTTCGCAAATTGACTCCAACCGTGAAGCTAAATTTACCGTACTGCCTAAAACTGTATAATCTACACGTTGAACTGAACCAAAATTTCCTACCGTACAGTAGCCAGTTGAAATGCCCATTCTTACCTTTAAGCCGTCTTTAATGCCGTGATCTTCTTTCCAATTTTTATCTAATTCATTTACCTTATTTTGCATAGCAATTGCCATGCTAAGACATTTTGATGCATCCTTTTTCAATCCATCACTTTCAGGATCTCCAAAAAAAACTAAGATTGCATCGCCAATAAATTTATCAATAGTGCCACCGTGCTTGAGGGCAATATCGGTCATTGCAGACAAGTAGTCATTGACAAGTTCAGCAAGAAGATCAGGGTCAAGTGAGTCAGAAAGGTTCGTGAAACCTTTTATGTCTGAAAAGAATACAGTAAGTTTTTTCCTTTTATATTCGTTTGTGTACTCAGAATCTGACTCAAAAATATTTTTATAAATTTGGGGCGATAAATACTTTGCCAGCCTGTTCGAAATTTTTTCAAGCTTCGCGTTTTTGTCTTTAAGGCTGTCATATGCTTCCTGATTTAATTTAATTAAATTTTCATTTTCTTGTTTCAAAATTGTCTCTGCAGTTCGATCAATTAACTGACCTTGGACGCCATTTAAACTTTCTGTAAATGTGCTTTTGGTTATAGTAGAAAGTAATGAAAAATAATGTAACTCATCATTTAGTTTTACCTTAATTTGTGGAATTAAAACTTTGCCTTCTGTATTCAAAGCTGATCTGAAGTTAGAAATAATTTCTTGCTCAACTCCGAGATTTGCTAAGAGTGTTAAAAGGTTTTGCGATTTAATTTTGATATCTTTTTTGAACAAATTCTCAAAATTCGAATTGGCGTTAACTAAATTAAGATTTGGATCAGTATAGAACGCTGCGGTTATGGCATTTTCAAAATTAAAAAAGCTGATTTGATTTAAAAAATCTGGATCTAGGATCTTTTCAATTGCTATATTTTTCGAAACCTTCATCGTCTTTTTTGAAGATCCCGCAAACGTTCGGATAGGATTGCCATAACCCCACGTACAATCATATCAGAACCTTCTAGTTTTTTTTCGAACTCTTTGGTTGATACAAAAATGATCACGCTAGGTTCTAAGGCTTTAGCCGTAGCCATTCTTGGGGCTGTATCAATTACTCCCATCTCGCCAAGTATATCATTTGCTTTTAAGACAATGTCTGGTTTTTCCATCGTATGGTTGGTTGGAAAGTAAATTCCAACTGAGCCCTTTCCTACAATATAAAGTCCATCAGCAGGATCGCCTTTTTTAAAAATTGTGTTTCCCGCATTTAGTTCCATCTTTTTCATGTCACACACCTATTTTTAATTTATCACGAGAAAGTATGAACAGATCTGGCAAAATTTTAGCTATTTGGTCGAGTTCTTGATCGCTTCTATGTGGCGCATGATGGGCAATAATCACTTTTTTACAATTTGCATCTTTATTGAAATCAATTGCTTGTTCTATAGAGGAGTGACCCCAGCCTTTTTTTGTAGCAAGTTCTTTTTGAGTGAACATTCCGTCCCAAATTAAAAGATCTGCCTTTCCTGCGAAAGTAGCTAATGCTTTTCTTTGTTCTTCTTCAAATTCATTATCACAAAAGTATACAAAAGATGTATTTCCATGAATTAATTTATATCCGACACTACCGCCCGGATGATTCAGTTTTATTGAATCTAGACTGCAGTTGTCCTGAAGCTTCTTTTGCACCTTAGCAAAGGGTAGGAATTTTATATTTGGTAATGATGATATTATATCAAGGGGAAAATACGGTGGTGAAAAGTACTTTTGTAAGATCTTTTTTAACTTTTCTATATCTATTAGATCACTTGAAATTATTATTTCATTGTTAGGATCAAAGAGCTGAGGATTAAATGGTAGACCTTGGATATGGTCATGATGAAAGTGGCTAAATAACAAAAAAGAGGTTTGCGCTGTTTCAAAGTCAATATTTTGAAAACCGGATCCAGCATCAAAAATAATTTGATGACTTTCAGTCTTAATTTCAAAGCAGGATGTGTTACCTCCGTACTTTTGTGTAGTGAGCGAAGAGGTTGCGATCGAGCCTCGACATCCGTGAATAGAAAGTTTCATATCTGCTTCGAACCTTGTATTTACAGGAGACGTTACAGCATTTTTATTTTCGCGTCTAATTATATGATAAAATTAAACAAGTTCTTCTGAAGGAACGATTTAACTTTAACATTTGATGCACACCTTTACTATTTTAACCAAAATTAATATAAAGCTGTGGTTTTCTATGATTTTAAAACAAATTCTGCATTATAGTTATTGACTTACATGAAAGTTTTTTTGATGTTGGAGAAAAAGGAGATGTTTATGAAATCGTTTTTAACAAGCCTTTTATTGGTGACTTTCTTGTCCGGATGTTCTACTCTGGGAGAGTATAGTTTAAACCCAATGGATTGGTTCACATCTGAAGAGTCAACAGACTAAATCTTTCTTACAACTTTCATTTTTAAAAGGAATATTATCGATATGAAAAAATTTGCAATTTTAATGGGCCTACTAGGTTTTTTAGCTGCCTGTGATACTCCAGTAACATCTTCAACAATGGTTTCTCCAGAAGCTTCTTCCAATAAGCTTTAGTTTTATTTTTTGTTTGTGCCGGTGTGCACGCGGAAACAAGAATTGTAAAAAGAGCGCCTGGCTTTGCTAGACGCTCTTTTTTATAAAAAGATAAACTTATGAGTTTCTTTTCCAAAATCTCCCAAAGCTTTGAACAGCAAGCATTTATGAAGACGCTGGGAGCACAGTTAGACTTAGTTGAACATGGAAAAGTGATAATTTCTGTACGCTTAAAACGTAGTATGATGCAGCAGCACGGTTTTGGGCATGCTGGTGTAACTTTTTCAATTGGGGATAGCGCTGCTGGCTATGCAGCACTTACTCAAATGGATAAAAATCAAGAAGTTTTGACTTCTGAAATGAAAATTCATTTGCTGTCACCTGCTAATGGAGAAATTCTAAAGGCTGTGGGTTCAGTTTTAAAATCAGGAAAAAGGCTTATTGTTGTTCAGTCAAATATATATTCAGTTAGTGGTGAAAAAGAGAAGATGGTGGCTACTATGCTGGGAACAATGGTGCCCAGCATAGTAAATTCTTAATTGGGCTTAGGAAGCCTGTTTAAGTTTTATCAAAGCGATCTGCATTCATCACTTTTGTCCATGCATTTACAAAATCATTAATAAACTTTTTTTCGTTGTCTGACTGCGCATAGACTTCTGCTAATGCACGTAGCTGAGAGTTCGAGCCGAACGCTAAATCTACTCGACTTGCGGTCCAAACAGCTTCGTTAGTTTCGCGGTTTATTCCTTCAAACTCAGTCTCGTCAGCGTTGGTTGCCTTCCATGAGTAGCGCATATCCAAAAGGTTTACGAAGAAATCATTTGTAAGTTGAGCGGGACGATTTGTTAAAACTCCCAATAACGAACTATTATGATTTCCTCCAACCACACGCAAACCTCCAAGAAGTGCTGTCATCTCTGGGGCTGTCAGCGTCAGTAAGTGAGCTTTATCAATTAAAAGCTCTTCCGCTGAAATTGAGTACTGTTTCTTTTGATAATTCCTAAAACCATCGGCAATAGGTTCAAGCACATCAAACGACTCAATGTCAGTTTGTTCCTGCAACGCATCCATTCTCCCAGCTGTAAATGGCACTGTAATGGAGTGACCTGCTGCTTTTGCTGCCTCTTCAATTCCAGTATTTCCTGCTAAAACTATCAAATCAGCAAGAGAGATTTTTGTTTTGCCTGACTTCTCATTGAACTGAGATTGGATTGACTGAAGAGTATCGAGAACCTTTTCAAGTTGCTTTGGTTGATTGACATCCCAATCTTTTTGAGGAGCAAGCGCAATTCTAGCTCCGTTTGCTCCACCTCTCATATCTGACCCCCGATATGTAGATGCAGAAGCCCATGCTGTTTGAACACATTCAGCAATTGAAAGGCCAGAATTTAAAATCTCAGATTTTAAATTTTCTTCATCCGTTTTGTTAATCAGATCATGATCAACGGCCGGTATTGGGTCTTGCCAAATCAAATCTTCATTCGGAACTTCTTCACCCAAATACCGCACCTTAGGACCCATGTCCCTGTGGGTTAGCTTAAACCAAGCGCGTGCGAATGCGTCAGCAAACTCATCTGGGTTCGAATGAAACCTACGAGATATTTTTTCGTAAGCTGGATCCATACGCATGGCCATATCAGCAGTAGTCATCATTACTGGAACCTTCTTGCCTGAACCATCAACTTCTGGTGCGTGATCTGACTCTGCCAAATCAACGGCATGCCAAATATTTGCGCCAGCTGGGCTTTTAGTAAGTTTCCAGTCATATCCAAACAAGACATCAAAATAACCCATATCCCATTGAGTAGGGTTTGATGTCCAAGGGCCCTCAATGCCACTAGTAGTTGTGTCAACGCCTTTCCCGGATTTAAATTTATTGATCCAGCCAAACCCCATATCTTGAATGCTTGAACCTTCAGGTTCAGGGCCAACTAGGTCAGGGTCGCCAGCACCATGTGCTTTACCAAAAGTGTGCCCACCTGCAACCAATGCAACAGTTTCTTCATCGTTCATTGCCATTCTGGCAAAGGTTTCACGTATATCCCGACCTGAAGCAACAGGATCGGGATTTCCATTTGGACCTTCCGGATTTACATAGATTAGGCCCATTTGTACGGCTGCTAATGGGTTTTCTAATTCACGATCGCCGGTGTATCTATTATCTCCGAGCCACTCGGTCTCAGTGCCCCAATAAACGTCTTCTTCAGGTTCCCAAACGTCAGCACGACCTCCTGCAAAACCAAAGGTTTTAAAACCCATAGACTCCATGGCGCAATTACCTGCTAAAATCATAAGATCTGCCCAGGATATTTTGTTTCCATATTTTTGTTTAATTGGCCAAAGAAGTCTTCGTGCTTTATCTAAATTGCCGTTATCAGGCCAACTATTTAGAGGTGCAAAGCGTTGCATACCCGTGCCAGCGCCACCTCTGCCATCTCCAGTACGATATGTTCCTGCACTGTGCCAAGCCATTCTGATAAAAAAGCCACCATAATGGCCATAGTCGGCTGGCCACCAATCTTGGCTGTCAGTCATTAAAGCATAAAGATCTTTCTTTAATGCCTTTAGGTCAAGTTTCTTAAATTCCTCAGAGTAATTAAAGTCCCGATTCATAGGGTCAGATTTTGAAGAATTTTGGTACAATATTTTTACATTTAGTTGATTTGGCCACCAATCGCTATTTGAACGAACCCCTGCTTTGGCATGCATAACTGGGCACATCGTGATGTTACTA
>NZGN01000092.1:0-9682 GCA_002691045.1 Marinovum sp. | reverse complement strand
TTGCGACTCTCCTATACTCATTGATCCTCTTGTTCCATGGAACCTAACGCCAATGTCTGCAGCAGCAGACAATGAGTCATCTAATTTAGCCCCATTAGGATAAATATAGAGATGGTCAGAAGAAGTGGTGCACCCACTCAATGCAAGTTCAGCCAATCCTAATGCTGTAGACCAATAAACATGTTTTGGTCCAATATTACTCCAAATAGGATATAGTGTTTTCAGCCAACCAAAAAGTTCCGAGTTTTGTGCTGCAGGTACAGCTCGGGTTAAGTTTTGAAACAGGTGATGGTGCGTGTTAACCATCCCTGGAATTACAACATGCCCTTTCATGTCAATGATTGTATCAGCTATTTGGGGTAAAGAACTACTTTCTCCAACAGCTTCAATTATGCCGTTTCGTGCAAAAAGCCCTCCATTTGTTATCTCACCCTTTGTGTCCTTTTCATACTCTTGTGGTTCCACCATTGTGCATAACACATCAGCATTTTTTATAAGAAGTGTTTGGTTTGACATCTGCTAAACTTCTATTTCCATTATAACTTTCAACCTAATTACATAAGTACAATTTAATTGATACTTTTTCTCTTATTTTAATCATGTATTTTTGAAAATCTTTCCTAAAACATTTGCTAAACATTCTGCTTGATTGGCAATCTTAGTTGCACCAATTACGTCTCCACAAAAATGTGCTGTTGGTGGACCAAGAGCAAAAATTCTTAAAAAGGGTTGAGAGTTGTGAGTTTCTAATTCAAGATTTTTAGTAATTTTTGGGTGCAGTGGAAAAGCAGGATCAGCTTTTATAAATTTTCGATCTATTAACTTTTTTATAAGTTTATTCTGCCTAGCACCAGTGCAATTAATGACAAAGTTTGCCGTCACGGATTGTTTGTCTTCTAGTTTTATTAAAAATGTTTCTTCATCTTTGCGCTCCAGAAGAGTTGCTCTGTTTTTTACAATTTTAAGCCTCCCTTCATGTAAAAATTCAGTCATGGAAGCAGAAACCTGAGGGCTTGCACGAAACCGCATCAATTGCCAAAGCCATCCTAGCTTTGTAATGAGTTTTCTTCGATCATCTGGCGGTAACTTGATCCAAGCAGTCGAAATACCTTCCCGTAAGCCGTCAAATGTTCTCTGCCATTCAGGATCATTCCAGCCCAAGCTATTTAAATTATGGCGCATGAACTTATAAAATAAAATAGCATTTAGATTTTTTGGCCATTTGATTTGTTTTGAGCGGTACCATCCAATATGCGAGGTGGGAACCAAACCCTTTGGAGAAATCAATAAAATTTCACCCTTAAAATTAATTTGTTTAAGTTCATGAATAGCATCAAGAGCAGTTAGACCGGAGCCAATTAAAGCAACCACGTTGTGGGAACTTATGTTCCTAGCCCAAGTTTGACGCCAAGGTTCTTCTATAAGGTTTTGATTTTTTTCTATTGCTAATTTAAACGGCCAACTTGAGTTAGGGTTTCCAGTGGCCATCACTATTATTTTTGCTTTTATTTTCGTTCCATTTGACAAAAATATTTGACCTGAGGAATTTTTAAATTCGATATCTACGGCAACCTCTTTTATTTGCCTAATGTCAGAATAGTTTTTAAGTTTTTCGAGTTTGTAAGTTAAATATTTTGAAAAGTCTCTTCGCCTATAAAACTTACCAATTTTAGTTTTGGCTTCATGATCAACGATATTTTTTTCTGCCCAATTAAGAAAATCATAAGGCTCATCTTTTAATATTTTTATTCTGTCAGCTGGGCCGTTCAAACGATAATCAAAACCATGATGGGCGAAAGCCTGACCAGCTCCTAATTGGTCGGGTCCGACAATAATTACTTTTTTTAAATCGAATTTCTTCCTAGCAAGATTCAGCAGAAGAATAGTACTGCTATATCCGTCTCCAATTATGCAAATATCAGCAATCATAAAATTTATTATAGCTAGAAAAATTTGAAAACATTTGGTGGATTTAATTAAACCAAGTTAGATAACCAAAATCATTTATATCTGCATCCATGATATTTCTAAACGTTAAATCACTTTTGTTTTTCGACCAAATACGGGAAGTCAAAGAACTAAATTTTTCTTTAATTTGTTCTTTAGTGTATGGGTCTTGCCAATCACCCCTATTTGTTTTGACAGAATGATTAATGCTTTTTCCATTAGAAAATATTACCTCAACTTTTGCTGGTCTAAAATCTGGTAGTTTGTCTGTGTGTTCAGGGTTTTCGGTTACAGTAACTTTTTGGCAGAGCGAAATTATTTCTTTGTTTGCAATTGCCTTATTAGAGAAAGCATTTACGTCCGAAGATCTGTTAACCAGAGTAGTGGCTATTGCGAAAGGAATGGAAAATTTTGCGGCCAGAGTATTTTTAGGATTTTTATCTTTCAATTCGGCAGCCAACGAATAGCTCTCAACAGAAATTGTATCAATTCTTTGAAAATTGCTTAACTCAGGGTGGCGTTCGATCAGGTACCAAAGACAGTCTAATGCTGCATGATTGTAACGGCAACAGGAATATAGTTTGAAATAATTCCGATTTATTTCAAACCTAGCTCCAATATTTTCACATGCTTTATTTTCATTAAAATCATTTGAAACTACTGATCCAAAAACAGATTTTATTCCATCTGTTTCGCCACAGAATCCGGCAGTCAATAATTTTAGAGACATTAAGGCCATTTGGTTTGAAATGCCCGCGTATGTATTTCGAACGGTACCTCCTTCGAGCATTGTTTTTCTACTTGTTGCTAATGTTAGACTAGATGCAATATTTAAAAGTTCTTTGGTATCGTTGCCATCTAATTTCAATAATCTTGCCACAGCAGCGGCAGCGCCAACACCTCCCCAAGTTCCGTGAGGGTGCATATTCAAGTTAAGATTACAGGCAAGGCCAATTCTAGCGGCAACATCGTAACCAATTATAAATGCTTCTAAAAATTCTTTATAATTATTATTTTTTTTGGATGAGATTGATAATATTGCCGGCAAAACATGAATTGCTGGATGGCCTCTTGCAAATTGGTTTCCTTCATCCATTTCAAGAAAAGTTCCAGCTGTGCCATTTATAAAAGCAGCATTGAGATAATCTGACTTTAAATTTGTTCCTAAAATATGTGCTGATCCAGACGGTAAATCACTTTTTACTAAATTTTTTATTTCTGGTTCAGCCATACCACCTATTATAGTCGCTATAGTGTCAGCCAAAACTAAACGAGAATGGTTAAGCGTTTCGGATGGAATTGTATACTTGTCTCGATCACAAATAAGAGAGACAAACGAATTTAAAGCTGAAAGCATTTATTATCCAATTTTTTAGACATCAAAATATGGATAACATAACAATAAAAAATTTACCTAAAGTTTTATGATAGGTAAAATGAAGTAATCCGTTGAAATATAAACAGTTTGAAAAAAAAGCTCAAAAAAATGTAGTTTAGGAGTAGAGTTAAGTTTTGAATCTGGTGGCAAATAAAATGAAAAAAATTCTCGTAATCATTCCATTTCCGATGTCCGAAGACAATTTAAAATCTAGGAGGGATCAATTAAAGTCTGTCNAACTATCTACTGANCTGCAGTTTGAATTTCGGTCAACAAAGGCTGCTCCNAAAAATTACATAAGCCAGNCAGATATGGTTCTGGCTGATNTNGGTATTTTGGAAGCTGGGCTAAATGCTAAGAAAGAGGGTTTTTCGGCAGTTTGTATCGACACNATGAGTGACTCTGGAGTTGATGCCCTAAGATCGTGCCTTGATATACCTGTAATTGGACCCGGACAGACTTCGATGCTATGCGCTATGATGATGGGTAATAAATTTTCTATTATTACGATGTGGAAAAGTTGGTTCCACTTATATGATAAGAACATTAAAAACCTAGGTATAAAAGATAAAGTTGCGTCCATAAGATCTATAAATGTGAAACCAGACAATCAGTCTCTTTTAGCTGGCAAGGAAGAAGAAATCTTTCCGCTTTTATTAAAAGCAGCTCAATCGGCAGTGGAGAACGATGGTGCTGATGTGATAATTTTAGGATCCACAACAATGCATCAATCACATGCGTATTTGACGAAGAATTTAAATGTTCCAGTTATTAATCCTGGACCTCTTACTTATAAAATGGCGGAAACCATGATTGATGCTGGATTGGCGCACAGTAAGAATGCTTATCCTGGATCACCGGTGCCAAAATATGATTTGTTTGGAGCAATGATGGATGCTGCTAGAAAAGCTGATCGTTAAATGTTTTTGTTTTTAATTGTCTAATGCGTTTAAAGTATTTTCCCCGGCCATGTATACACGAATTTCCAAAAATAAATTGTCGGCCAAAGTAAAAAAATTGCAGTTTGACTTAAATACTAGAGTACCGTCTTTCAATTCATTGATCACATTAAATCTAACAGCAATAGAACCATTGAGTGCATCATCAACAAAGTAAAAATTTTCATGTTTTACAGACTTGTGATTTCGCCAAAGTCGATGAAACATTTGGGAAATTTCTTTCTGCCCAATTAATTTAACCCCATGTGTTTCAACACTGAAAGAACAGTTAGGATGCAGGGTTGCTAAAATAGAGTCTAGATCCTGATCATCCACTGCTTTGAAGTATTTTAAAATTAGATCTTTATAGAATTTGGCCATTATTTTTCCATATTATTTGAATTAAGTTTATTAGAACAAGGCTTGACGATGGTATCACCGCTTCATAACCTAAATTTAGCCGGAGCAATCAAGCTACTAAGACAAGCCCAACAATCTTATATTAAGTTACAAGGTACAATGTCTGAATTTCAAAATTATAATGGTCCCATAATTGATGTTTGGGCGAACTGGTGGGGCGACAATTTCTTCGTAAAATTTCCCAGATTTAAAGAGTTGTACGAACGCATAGGAATTGAACAGCGCATGGCAAACAGCTCAAAAAGTTTGCTCATGGAAGCAAAAAAGGCAAAAATTAGTAAAGTTATTTTATCGGCCACAGTTTCTAATGAAGCCATGGTTACAAATGAGGAAGTTTTAGAGGTAGCAAAAAAATCTTCAGGGCTAGTGCAAACATGTGCATCAGTTGATCCCAGACAAGGAATGGCTTCTATAAGAATGCTTCGAAGCTGTGTAAATAATTTGGGATGTACCGCCCTAAAATTTTTGCCATTTCTATATGGATTACCCCCAAACCATGCATCTTACTTTCCACTATATGCTGAGTGTGTCGAGTTAAACATTCCAGTTCTCATACTTACTGGCCATACAGCGGTAAATTTAAGTAATGAAACTGGACGGCCAAGTAGCCTTGATGACATAGCTTTACATTTTCCTGAATTAAAAATTATAGCGGGTCATGCGGGGTATCCTTGGAGTGAAGAGCTTATAGCACTGTCTTGGAAGCACCAAAATTTATATATAGATACCTCAGGTCACCATCCAAAATTTTTCCCTGAGCCAATTTTAAGATTTCTCAAAGGTCATGGCCGCGATAAAGTTTTATTTGGTACTGGTTATCCCATGATGGAGTATAAGAGTATCACAAAAGCAGTGTTTGATTTAGATTTAAAAGATGAAATTTTGGAAAAATTTTTGTTCAAAAATGCAGTGAAAATTTGGCCAAATATTTTAATGGAAAAAGGATAAATTTAAATGTTAAAGACTTTGAGCGGTCTAAAAATTGCTGACTTCTCAATGTTTGTTGCTGGTCCATTTGCAACTTCTATTTTGGCCGATCTTGGGGCAGAAGTTATAAAAATAGAACCAATTTCTGGTGATCCGCTTAGGTCAAATAAGGTTGGCCCTTTAATAAGTGGGGCCAGTGCGCAGTTTCAGACTTTTAATCATGGTAAAAAAAGTATTTCTTTAGATTTAAAAGAAGAAAAGGATCTAGATAGAGCCAAAAAAATAGCTGTAAGTTCAGACGTGATCTTTGATAACTTTCGACCCGGTGTTATGGAAAAGTTTGGTCTTGATCATGCGTCACTAGTCAAAGATCACCCAGCTTTAGTTTCAATTTCATTGAGTGGGTTTGGGACAATAAGCCCTCTGGCAAAAAATCCTGGATACGATTTGATTGTTCAAGCTCTTGGCGGCGGTCTTTCTATCAATGGGCATGAGGAAACGGGACCAGCTCATATACCCTTTCATTTAGGTGATACAGCAGGCGGTCTTTATGCAGCAATTGCTATTTTGGCGGCGGTCCAAGAGGCTCAAAAAACTGGATTTGGAAGAGCATATGAGGTTTCGATGCTAGATTCCCAAATACACTTATCTGGAGATGAAGTCACATTTTCAGGTTTAGATGGTTGGATAAGTAGACCCCATGGGTCTGGCCATCCCGCTCTTGCGCCTTACGCTGTTTTCCAAACAGCTGATAAGCCAATAGTTATAGCGGCCGTAGGGGCAGAAAAATTTTGGCTAAACTTTATTTCAGTACTAGGTATTTCGCATCTTTCTGAAGATGTTCGTTTTATTGATAATTCTAAACGTTCTATGCATATTGAAGAGCTGACAAATATTATTCATAAAAAATTAAAAGTTAAACCAAGGGACTTTTGGTTGAAGGAGTTGGGCAAAGCAGATGTCCCTGTAGCTCCAATTTTAACAGTGGATGAGGTGATTAATTCTGAGCATGTTGTTAGCCAAAATCAGATAGACTTCATTGAAATAGGTGGAGAAAAGTTGGCAATTCCTCGCATACCAATTAAAGAAAAAGGTAAAGTCCCAGAGACGAATTTAAAGGCAGCACCGAGCCTTGGTGAACACAATAATACTATAAAAAAGGATCATGTTAAAAAGACTTGATAATAAAACGATCGTTGTTACCGGAGCTGCATCCGGCATCGGTAGGGCTGTATGTTCGTTAGCTCTAAAAGAGGGGGCTCGAGTAATTGGTGTAGACACAAATTTTAAAGATGAAGAAACCGGCTTTCAAAAGATAGTAGGTGATGTGAGATCCAAATTTACTATCGATAAAGTGAAAGAAAGCATAAGTGAGTTGGACGGACTTGCTTTAATTGCGGGAATAAGCAAGTCGCATACACCAATTGATCAGGGTACAAGTAAAGACTGGGATGATATTTTTGATGTTAATGTCAAATCCAATTGGGAGTGGCTAATCTCCTTTCTTCCAAACTTGAAGAGTGCGAGACAATCATCTGTTGTTATGACTGCATCGCAATTAGCTTTTTCTGGCGGGAAAAATAATGCACCGTATATTGCATCGAAAGGCGCTGTCATAAGCTTAGCTAAAACGGCAGCTTTGGAGTTGGTTGAACAAAATATAAGAGTCAATGTTATTGCTCCAGGAGCGATAGACACACCACTCCTTAAAAAAAGTCTAAATAGATCTCAATTTCCTAAGGAGACTGAGAGCAAAAGCAAAAATCGTCATGCTATGAAACGTTTTGGAAAGCCTGAAGAGGTTGCAAATGGCTTTCTGTATCTGCTTTCAGAAGAGTCTTCTTTTACAACTGGGACTGTTTTACGAATAGACGGTGGTTGGATTATAGCATAAGTTTGATCTTTTTAAATTTAGGGAATGTAAGCTCCGGAATTGATGTGATGAGTTTGTCCTGTAATCATTTCAGCTTTTGTGGAAGCTAAAAATGCAGCCAAATCCGCAACCTCTTCAGGAAAAACTATACGACCAAGCGGAGAATTATTTGCCCTATCAGATATTTCTTCTTCGGTTAAACCTAATCTAGGTTGAAGGGTATCGGTAAGCCCAGGAGCAATAGCGTTTACTCTGATTCTATATGGAGCAAGCTCCATTGCTAATGATTTTGTTAACCCAATAAGCGCAGTCTTGCTAATCGCATATACGCTTCCGTTTTTGGCTATGCCGCTAATTGCCTGAGATGAGATATTGATAATGCTGCAACTTTCTTCGAGATCGCACATTATTCGTCCAACTAATTGTGAACAGAAAAAGGCCCCTTTGAGATTTGTATCTATAATATTATCCCATTGGTTTTCGGTAACATCAAAGAACGGTATTCGAGGATATATACCAGCATTATTTACTAAAATATTTATTTTACCAAATTGGTTAAAAGTATATGAAACTAAACGATTTATTTGATCCAGGTCTCTGATATCACCTTTTATTATTTCAACTTTTTGGCCATAATTTTCAATCGCATTAGCCACTTCGGTTGCTTTTTTTTCATCTTCATACCAATTTATCGCCACATTGGCGCCCATCGAGGCTAGTTTTAAAGCAATTGCTTTTCCAATACCTTGTTGAGCACCAGTAACAAGTGCGACTTGCCCTTCAAAAACTTTTTTTTTAATTCCATTCATTTACGATCTCCAAGAGCGGACTATCTTTATAATGAAAAGATTAGCAATTTAATTAAGTCTATGTATAGTTTAATTTATTAGCCTTTGAGGCTCTAACTGGGAGATTATTTATGAGTAATAAATTTAATAGAAGAGCACTGCTTAAAACAGGAGCAGCTGCTGTTGGTACGATTGCTGCACCTTCTATATTGAGTGCTAATGTTGTTTTCAATAAACCCATGGTTGCTGCATTGAATGCACCAGCTGGAGACCCTACTAATGCGTCAATTGCCAGAATTCCTGAGTTGATGAAAAAAAATGCAGGACTCGATCTTAACCTGCAGGTTTTCCCCCCAAACTCGCTTGGTAATGACGTAAATGTTTTGGAAAGTGTTCAAAACGGATTTGTAGACATTTCATCTAACGCAACTGCTCAATTTTCTGTTTTTGATGATAGTTTTGCATTTGCAGATCTACCTTACGCGGTACCTAGCTGGGATGCGGCAATGAAATTGTTTAAGTCAGACCTTTGGAAGGAGCAAACTGAAAAATTCGAAGCTGCTGTTCCTACTTTGAAGGTTCTTCCGCCTGTCGGTGCTGGTGGTTTTAGATTGTTGTGGAATGATGACAGGCCATTGAAAACGCCAGCAGATGTAAATGGATTAAAGTTCCGTTCAACACGCTCGCCTATTGGTCAAGCATTATTTAAGGCTTGGAATGGAAACCCAACACCAATTTCATTTTTTGAAACACAAGAGGCGATAAAAAATGGAGTGGTTGATGGATTTCATGTGCAACCAATCTGGACATACAAGTTTAATTTCCAAGAAGTCCTGAAGCATGCAACGAAAGTGGATTCAATTTTTGCTATTCAGTTTCAGGTGATGAACAAAAACACTTGGAATGCTATGCCACCAGAATATCAGACGGCATTCATGGAAGCTGCGCAAATAGCGGCAGATGATGCAAACGCTCAGGATAAAGCTTTAGAGGCGGAGTATACCCAAAAGCTCGTCGATGCAGGCATGGAAATATACACACCTAATGCATCTGAGAAGGCTGAATGGGTAAAGGCTGGTAAGGCCATTTGGAGTGAAGTTGGAGCGTCTATAGATCCTAGCGTACTGAAGAGGCTTCAAGAGATCACTGGATGATAAAAACAGTTAAAAAAATTACACAAGCCGTCGACTTCGTCGCACGGCTTGTTTCTATATTTTTTGTTCTTTGTGTTTTGGTTTTTATGACTTCGCAGGTGTTTTTTCGGTATGTGCTAAATAGTTCACTGCAATGGTCTGAGGAAGCATCGATTTGGGCTATGATTTGGATGGTATTTATAGGTTCAGTCGTAGTTGTGAGGCGCTGGGAACACATATATATTCCTACAGCGGTCAAATTACTTCCGATAAAAATA
>NZGN01000091.1:0-15615 GCA_002691045.1 Marinovum sp. | reverse complement strand
GGGCCTCTCGTTATCATAAGTCTAGCGTGAGCATCATTTGTCATATTGTTTGACTTCTGGGTCATCATAAGGGCTTCGATGACTTCTGATTTTTCCAATTCAATATCTAAGTCTATTGCCAATGCTGCCTCAAAAAGCCTTTCGATATGCTCATTACAGAAGGCCCATTTGTTGTTGTATAATCTCAAACCTTCCCAAACACCGTCTCCCAACATAAACCCACTGTCATAAACACTCACCACTGCTTCATTTTTAGGAACTATCTTCCCATTCAAATAAATTAAAATATCCTCATTTCTGATGTCTTCTTCTGATTGATGTGTAGAGACGCTTAGCTTCATTTTTACCCCTTTTGGACATTGCTAGTAGGGAATTTTATTTAAGCCAAGAAATTTTTAATAATAACATTTGCAAATTTGTATGTTGGCAAAAACTTTTTTCACCCTAAGCCTATAAATAATAGTGATAGGGAGACCTTATGTATTTTAAAATAAAAATCATCGTTGTTCTGTTTTTAATACTTACAACACAAACTAGCCCTATATTCGGAAGCCTTAAACTGAACGCGCAATCAAAAGACTCCATAATTTTAGCTGGCGGTTGTTTTTGGTGTGTAGAAGCAGACTTTGAAAAAGTTAATGGTGTTAGTGAAGTCATTTCAGGCTACACTGGTGGTTTTGTTAAAAACCCAACCTACAAGCAGGTAGTAAAAGGTGGCACAGGACATTATGAGGCTGTCATCATTCACTTTGATCCTGGGATAGTTTCAACAAAGGACATATTAAATATGTTTTTTAGGTCTATAGACCCAACTGACGCTGGCGGTCAATTTTGTGATCGTGGAGATAGCTATAAGTCAGCTATTTTTGCAAAACAAAGCCAAACTTTAACAGCAAAGAGAGCTCTCATTGAGGCAGAAGCTGCTTTAGGTAATAAGATAGTTACGCCAATACTTAAAATTAGCGAATTTTTTGTAGCTGAAGATTATCACCAAGATTATTATAAGGGAGAAAATCTATTGCTGACTAGATTTGGGCCCATCCAACAAAAGAATGCTTACAAAAGATATCGTAAAGCTTGTGGAAGAGATGAACGCCTTATTGAACTTTGGGGAAAAGAGGCTTTTTTGAACTGATAACTCTCCACAAGTTAATTTTAATTAAATTAAGAATTGAAGAGAATGGGTTTTTGAGCTTTACCAAACCAGACTAATGTTAGGCTAATTTAAGGCTTTGGGAGACTATCGTGACACCAATGATGTCGCAATATATGGAAATCAAATCAGACTATTCTGAGGCTTTACTGTTCTACAGGATGGGGGATTTCTACGAACTTTTTTTTGAAGATGCCAAAATAGCCGCAGGCGCCCTAGATATTGCCTTAACAAAACGAGGAAAACATAACGACGAAGATATACCGATGTGCGGTGTTCCTCACCATTCTGCAGAAAACTATATTTTTTCTCTAATAAATAAAGGGTTTCGAGTTGCCATTTGTGAACAAATGGAGAGCCCAGAAGAGGCAAAAAAAAGAGGTTATAAAGCAGTGGTAAAAAGAGAGGTTGTTAGGCTTGTAACACCTGGAACCTTAACAGAAGATAATTTATTAGATGCTAGAAAAAGTAATTACTTAGCCGCTTATTCAGTTATACAAAACGATGCTTCTATATCATGGGTAGATATTTCAACAGGTTCATTTTATATTTCTAGCGTACAGTCAGGAAAGCTGGGCTCTGAATTAGCAAGGCTTTCGCCAACCGAAATTCTGTTGTCCAGTGAATTAGCTGAAGAACATAGAAACCTAGCAGAAGAATTAGGAATTAGCGTCACAGAACTTGGAAGCTCTTCTTTTGACAGTAGTTCCGCTAGAGAGCGCATAAAAAAAACTTTCGACATTGAAACCATTGATGGTCTGGGAAGCTTTACTAGAGCAGAAATATCTTCAATGGGTGCTATTATAGAATATTTACGAGTAACCCAAAAAGGCAAAAGTCCGCTGCTATCCAGACCACGGCGCGAACTAAACAACACCTATATGTCTATAGATACAGCAACTCGAAAGAATTTAGAGCTTACAAGAGGACTTTCTTCAGGTAACAAAAATGGCTCACTACTTTCGGTAATTGATCATACATTGACCTCAGGTGGGGCTCGGTTATTAGAAAAAAGAATTTCTGCCCCCTCTACTATATTAGAAGAAATTGAAAAAAGATTAGCTTGCGTCGACTTTATGATAGGAGATGAAAGTTTATCGTCTAACCTTAAATCTGAACTCCGAAAAGTCCCTGATTTAGACAGGTCTTTATCTAGGATAGCTTTGGATAGAGCTGGCCCTAGAGATCTTGTGGCTATTCGAACAGGATTGCGTCAATCTTTGATCGTATCAAAAACACTTGCAAAGTCTGATATGCCCGAACTTATTAGGGAAAAATCTTCTATCTTTCCCGAACAAACAAAACTTTTAGAATTACTTGATGAGGCTCTAGTAGACGAACCACCAATTTTAGCAAGAGACGGTGGGTTTATCAGGGATGGTTTTGATGACAAATTAGACGAAGCACGGAGACTTAGAAACGAGGGAAAAAAAATAATAACAGAAATGCAAATGAAGTATATTGAAAACTCCGGCATTCAGTCTCTCAAAATTAAACATAATAATGTACTGGGGTATTTTATTGAAACACCAGCAACACATGCTCAACGTATGTTGTCGCAACCTCTATCTGATACCTTTATCCATAGACAAACAACCGCAAATCAAGTTCGCTTTTCAACCGTTGAGCTATCTGAAATTGAAACTAAAATTCTAAATTCTGCTAACACATCTTTAGAAATAGAAAAGCAAGCCTTTAGGGATTTATCTGTAAGCATATTAAAATATGCAAATTACATCACCAGTATAGCAGAATTTTTGTCAGAAATAGATATCTCCGTTTGTTTTTCTGAACTAGCAAAAATTGAATCTTGGGTAAAACCAAAGATCGATACTTCTCTTGACTTTGAAATTGTTGGCGGGCGACATCCAGTCGTTGAGCACGCTCTGAAAAAAGAGGGTAAAGCATTTATTTCAAATGAGTGTAATTTAAGTGGCGGAAAAATATGTTTGCTGACAGGGCCAAATATGTCCGGAAAATCAACCTTTCTACGTCAGAATGCTTTAATTGTTTTATTAGCTCAAATCGGTTCTTTCGTTCCTGCCACTTCAGCCAAAATAGGCATCGTCTCACAGCTTTTTAGTCGAGTTGGTGCATCAGATGATTTAGCGAGAGGGCGGTCTACATTTATGGTGGAAATGGTGGAAACAGCATCAATTTTAAATCAGGCAGACCATAACTCGTTTGTAATACTAGATGAGATTGGTAGAGGGACAGCCACCTATGATGGCTTGTCAATCGCATGGGCTACGTTAGAACATCTGCATGATATCAATAAAGCGAGGGCGTTGTTTGCTACGCATTATCATGAACTAACTTATCTATCTAATGATATGGATCGATTAGAGAACTCTACCGTTGCTGTAAAAGAGTGGGGAGGCGAAGTGGTTTTTTTACACGAAGTTAAAAAGGGAGCAGCAGATAGATCTTATGGTGTTCAGGTAGCGAAGCTCGCTGGTTTGCCTGACTCTGTAATAAAAAGATCAAAATTAATATTAGAGAAGCTTGAGGCAGACCATTACCAAGGTCAAACTAAATTAGAAGGTTTAGTAAACGATCTTCCTCTATTTTCAAATGGTGGTAAATCAGAAGAAAGTATTAAAGATGAGCTTCAGGAAAAAATCAATGGCATAAATTTAGACAGCACATCTCCAAGAGATGCCTTAGAATTTCTTTATGAGCTTAAAGAAGCGCTGGTTGATAAAAAATAATCTTAGCTATTTGACGATACACCTACATGGGCAGGCCGTAATAAGCGATCATGTAAAACAAAACCTTCAGATGATACTTCTATAATATCACCAGATTTAGTTCCCGGAACAGGAGCCTCAAACATTGCCTCATGTAGCTGTGGATCAAATTTGTCTCCAACCTGGGGAGAAATCGGTTTTATACCATGTTTTGAAAAAACATTTAATAATTCTCTCATCGTTAATTCGACACCCTCAATAACCGAACCGGCAATTTCTTTTTGCTCATCGGTTATAGACTCAACAGCTCTTTTCATATTGTCGTAAACTGGCAATAAATCTCGTGCTAGCTTTGATCCACCATAATTTTCTGCTTCTTTTCGATCTTTATCAGCCCTCTTTCGAGCATTTTCTGCATCAGCTAGCGCCCTCATAAATTTATCGCGATAATCATCTCTTTCAGCAGTAACTTCATCTAACTTTTCTAACTCAGCTGCTTCTGCATCGATATCTATTAGTTCATCCTGATCCAAATCAGAATCTTCTATCTCATCCAAAAACTCTTCTTTTTTTTGCTCAGCCATTTGTCACCTCTTATTTCGATCAGAGATCATTTTGCCAACAAGTTGGGCTGTATANTCCACAACAGGAACTATTCGCCCATAATTTAATCTTGTTGGCCCNATTACTCCTACAGCACCAATAATCTTACGATCAGAATTCATATAGGGAGAAACAACTAAAGATGAACCCGTCANAGAAAAAAGTTTGTTTTCGGACCCTATAAAAATTCTTACCCCTTCACCCTTTTCAGTAAGCTCCAAGAAGTCTGCTATATCGCGCTTTCGNTCCAAATCGTCAAATAGATTTTTTATCCTATCTAAGTCTTCTTGTTGTGCAGACTCATTTAGAAGATTTGATCTTCCTTTTACAATTAAACGTTCGTGACGTTCTTCTGTATCTTCCCAAAGAGCCAAACCGCTCTTTACTAAGTCACGAGCCAAAGTATCAAGCTCTTGGCGGCGATAATCAATTTCATTCTTGATAAGCTTTTTAGCTTCACTAAGCGTATTTCCTTCCATGATTGCATTCAAAAAATTTGCTGCTTCCTTCATAGAGCTGGGTGTTTGACCTGGTGGAGGCTTGAATAGTCTATTTTCAACATGTCCATCTGCAAAAACCAAAACAACTAAAGCTTGATTAGCCGAAAGCGGTAAAAACTCCACATGCTTGATCGGTGCCTCGCGTTTTGGGGTCAAAACCAGCGAGGCGCCTTGTGTCACGCCGGACAATGTAGTGGAAATGTCGTCCAATATATTTTCGACTTGATTGGTTTCATCTGAAACTATCTGATCAATTTTTTTTCGATCATTTTTATCAACCTCGGACACTTCCAAAATACCGTCAACAAACATGCGCAAGCCCAACTGGGTGGGTATTCTACCAGCACTGGTATATGGGCTTCCTAAAAGGCCCAAGAACTCTAAATCTTGCATTACGTTTCTAATTGTTGCCGCAGAAATATCTTCGCTAAAATCACGAGATAGCGTTCTAGAGCCAACAGGCTCTCCATCGCTCAAATAACCCTCTACCACTCGGCGGAAAACTTCGCGCGAGCGATTATTCATTTCGTCAAGGGTTTCTTTTTTTTTAATCATCGCGACGTGTTTTAGCTTATATATTTCATTTAGCCTACTGAAAAACTTCAAACAGGGTTGCAAATTCACTTAATCGAGCTGTATTCCCAAATTAAAGCTGAAAGGATTTAAAATGCGCCCATCTGGTCGAAAGTTAGACGATTTAAGAAACGTCTCAATAGAAACTAATATTACTATGCATGCTGAAGGTAGCTGCTTAATTAAAATGGGTAATACCCATGTTATATGTACTGCTACCGTAGAAGACAGGGTACCTCCATTTATCAAGGGGTCTGGACTGGGGTGGGTTACGGCAGAATATGGAATGCTACCAAGGTCAACTGGCTCAAGAATGCGAAGAGAAGCAGCTTCTGGCAAGCAGGGTGGCCGAACTGTAGAAATCCAAAGGCTGATCGGAAGGTCTTTGAGGGCTGGCGTTGATAGGCTTTCACTTGGCGAAAGACAGATAACGATCGACTGTGATGTTATACAAGCTGATGGTGGGACGCGCTGTGCTTCAATAACAGGAGGCTGGGTGGCACTACGGCTTGCTATAGATAATCTTATGAAATCTAATATAATTCTAACTGACCCTTTGGTTTCCCCAGTTGCAGCTGTTAGTTGTGGTATTTATGCAGGACAACCTATTTTAGATCTTGATTACTCTGAAGATAGTGAAGCAGGTGTGGATGGAAACTTTATTATGCTTGAAAATGGTAATATGATAGAAACCCAAATAAGCGCCGAGAGTGCCACATATTCTAGAGATCAGTTAAATAGCCTAATAGATTTGGCAGAAAAGGGTACCTCAGAACTCTTTGACATACAAAGGGCAGCCAGACATTGATGCGAAAGTTTCATGGGGAAAAATTAGTGGTTGCTACTCATAATGAGGGTAAATTAGAAGAAGTACGTGCACTGTTTGCAAATAAGTCAGTTAAAATTCTAAGTAGTAAATCACTTGATCTACCAGAACCCAAGGAAACAGAGGATACTTTTATTGGAAATGCGCGCATAAAAGCGCATTCAGCATCAAAAATTACCAACCTACCTGCTCTTGCTGACGATAGTGGTATTACTATTGACGCTCTAAACGGATCACCAGGAGTGTATACTGCTGATTGGGCTGAAACGCCGGCCGGTAGAGATTTTTTCGTTGCGATGGAAAAAACATATCGAGCTTTAGAGGAAAAATCCGCACCCTACCCGAGAAAAGCCCAGTTTAGATGTACCTTAGTTTTAGCTTGGCCAGATGGCCATGACGAAGTATTTGAGGGAAGCCTGGGTGGTCAGGTTGTTTGGCCACCACGAGGTTTGGACGGTCATGGTTATGATCCAATTTTTCAACCTGAGGGATATAGCATTACCTGTGGGGAAATGAGTTTCGAAGATAAAAATAGGATGAGCCATCGATCTGTTGCTTTTAAAAAACTAGTCAGAGCTTGTTTTGACTGAGGACTGGGAAAATGGTGGGTTTGGGATTTATATCCATTGGCCCTTCTGTACAGCGAAATGTCCGTACTGCGATTTCAACAGTCATGTTAGAAGTAATATTAATCAAAAACAATGGCTTAAGGCTTATTTGAATGAGATAAAGAGAGTCTCAGAAAAAACGTCCAACCGGATATTAAATTCTGTTTTCTTTGGGGGCGGCACACCAAGCCTCATCGAGCCATCAATTATTGGTGATGTATTAAACGAAATCCAGAAACATTGGAAAACAAAAAATAACTTTGAGGTTACGTTAGAAGCAAACCCAGGTTCAGTCGATGCTAAGAATTTTAAAGCATATAAAGAAGCCGGTGTTAATCGCACGTCTATGGGAATTCAGTCTCTCAATACAAAAGACTTAAAAGCATTAGGCCGAACTCATACTGTTGAGGAAGCACTAGCTGCTTTTGAAATAGCTCGACAAAACTTCAAAGCCGTAAGCTTTGATTTAATTTATGCAAGACAAAACCAGAATATTAGTCAGTGGGAAAAAGAATTAAGCTTAGCCTTGAGCTTAGAGGCAAGTCATATGTCTTTATATCAATTAACTATTGAGCAGGGAACAGCATTTGGCGACCGTTACAATCGGGGGTTGTTAAAAGGCTTACCTAATGATGATACTTCTGCAGATATGTATGACCTGACTTTAAGCTTATGTGAAGATCGAGGACTCGTATCTTATGAGGTATCTAATTATGCTCACGAAGGCTACGAAAGCATACATAACCTCATTTACTGGCGCTATGGAGACTACATTGGAATAGGACCAGGTGCTCATGGTCGTCTTACTATTGATGGAAAAAAATACGCTACCGAGACAGTCCTGTCGCCAGAAGCTTGGCTTAAAAAGGTAGAATGTGATGGAACAGGAGAGTCAAATTCTGTTGAGTTAACAGATCAACAGCAGGCTGCCGAATTTGTTATGATGGGCTTAAGATTGAAGGAAGGAATTAATTATCAAAGGTTCAAAGACTTATCAGGCTCTACTTTTTCTGAAACAAAACTTAATTTTTTGAAGGACTTAAATCTCATCAAACAGAAAGACGGATACATAGCCACAACTAATTCTGGAAGAAAAGTTTTAAACTCTGTTCTTACAGAACTTTTAAATTAACGGTTATTTTTAAGTACTCTTTAAAAGTTTTTCACAAATACGATCGAGCTCATCGAACGTCTTATAAGTTATTGAAAGTAAACCTTTTTCTTTGCCCTCTTCATGATTGATTGACACCTTCATTTTTAATGCTGCAGACAGATCAGACTCTAAGCTAATTGTATCAGCTGGTTTTTCGTTTGTCTTATTCTTGGTTTTTGCTTCTTTTAGACCCGCTTTCTTAGCTAAAAGTTCAGCATCTCTAACTGAAAGGCCTTGTGAAATTATCTGTTTTGCTAACGCCAGAGGGTTATCACATGTTACCAAGGCCCGGGCATGTCCGGCTGTTAATTTTCCTGAAATTAGAAAATCTTGTACCTCTGCTGGAAGATTGAGCAGTCTTAGCAAATTCGCTATGTGGCTCCTGCTTTTCCCAATTTCTTTAGAGAGTCCTTCTTGTGTATGATTAAAGTTATCCATTAAATTCTTATATCCAAGGGCCTCTTCTACAGGGTTTAAATCAGCCCTTTGTACATTTTCAATTATGGCTATTTCTAGAACCTCTGTATCAGAAAACTCTCTTACAATAACTGGTAGTTCATGAATTTGTGCTCTTTGGGCCGCACGCCAGCGACGCTCTCCAGCAACAATTTCAAAGCTTTCTTTGGTTCCTTGCTTTTTTCTTACAATCAGAGGTTGTACTACCCCTTTTATTTTTATCGAATTAGCCAATTCTATAAGTTTTTCTTCTTGAAACGTTTTCCTAGGCTGATTTGGATTTGGATATATTTTTTCAACCGGTACGAGCTTCTCGAGTGTCTGATTTTCTGAGTTTCTGCTACTACTTATGGGATCGTTGTTAATGTCTCCCATTAAAGACGACAATCCTCTTCCAAGGCCTCGTGATTTACCTTTTCTTTCTACCATCAAAATCTCCTATCAAGAATTATTAGCTAATAACTCTTTGGCCAAATCCATATATGCTTTTGAACCCTTTGAGGAAGGATCGTAAGTTAAAACGGGCATTGAATATGAAGGTGCTTCACTCACCCGTACATTTCGTGGAATAATCGTTTCAAAAACTAGTTCTTTTAGATTGCTCCTAGCATCAGCTTCTACCTGTTTCGATAAATTATTTCTACCATCAAACATTGTTAAAACTATCCCTTCAACTCGAAGGCTCTCATTTGCAGTCTGACGCACCTCTTGTACAGTGAGCAAGAGTTGGGAAAGCCCTTCTAGTGCAAAAAACTCACTCTGTAATGGTATCAAAACAGAATGAGACGCTACCATCGCATTTACCGTTAAAATATTTAAAGATGGTGGGCAATCAATCAGTATGAAGTCATATTTTTTTTTGTTTTCTTGCTTTTTTCGCAATGCTTCATGCAACAAGTGACTTCTTTTTTCGTTTGCTATCAAATCTATATCAGCTGAACTCAGGTCTATTGTTGCTGGAACAATACTTAAACCAGAGATTTCTGTTTCCATCGCAACCTTTTCTAAAGAAGCTCCTTCGACCAAAAATTCATATGTTGATAGTTCTCGATCTTCGACCTCTACCCCCAAACCAGTGGATGCGTTCCCCTGTGGGTCCAAGTCTATAATAAGAACTTTCTTTTTCAATTGTGACAGCGCTGCCGCTAAGTTGATAGTTGTAGTTGTTTTACCAACTCCACCTTTTTGGTTCGTCACTGAGATTATTTTTGCGTCTTTGGATCCACTACTTGGCACGCGAAAGCTCTCCTATTTTCAAGACTACTGACTTTGAATCAGTTATACTGGTAACAGCTTCCCAACTAAAGTTCCAAGCTTTCTGTGCTGCAACCAACTCTTCTTGCCAAGACTTTCCCTTTGCAAATATAAACGAAGCGTTATCACTAGCATGATTAAATGACAGCTCCAAAAGACTTGCTAAATCAGCTAAGGCTCTGGCTGATACGACATCTGCATTTTGCCTGTTACAGACTTCTATCCTATTGTTTATAATAGATATTTTAAGATTTAACTCACGCTTGACAGTACTAAGGAAAGCACATTTTCTTTTGTCACTTTCAACTAACACTATTTCTCCATTGATATTTTTGTCTTGAGCAAGAATTGCCACAACTAGCCCAGGAAAACCAGCGCCAGATCCCATGTCCAACCATTTTTTAAAACTTTTTTTTCTAGCATAAAAGATTTGCGCAGAATCTATAATGTGGCGGTTCCACATATCTGGCACGGTGCTTTTCGATATTAAATTTATACTTTTGTTCCACTTTTCAACAAATGTTCGGAGCTGTTTCAGAAGCGCCATTGTTTCACGTGAAACATCTATTAAAACATCGTCACTCATCCGGCCTTAGTTTGGTTCTGACTCTGTTTAACTTTTGATAATATCAAAAAAAGAGCTGCTGGTGTCATTCCCTCTATACGAGAAGCTTGTGCTATATTTTTTGGTTTTTGGTAAATTAGTTTATTTGTAAGCTCATTCGATAAACCAGACATAGACAAGTAGTCAAAGTTATTTGGAATCTCTATAGCCTCATCTCTTTTGATAGCCTCAATGTCTTTCTTTTGCCTGTCAATATAGTTGGAATATAAAGCATCTCTATGAGCTTGCTGCTGGATTTCTTTATCTATATGTATCAGCCTAGGATCAAATACTGTTATATTATCAAAAGTGATATTTGGAAAAGCCAACACTTGCTTCAAGTTTCTTTTATTTCCATCTTGGCTGACCGAAATACCCTGACCTAGCAATTGGTTTGGGCTAAACTCTTTTTCAGAAAGAATTTTATTACATTCTTCTATTTTTTCTGCTTTTTCTAAAAAAGCTTTCCGCCGCTCTGCAGATACGCAGCCTATCTCTATACCTTTCGGAGTCAATCGTTGGTCGGCATTATCTGCACGTAGCGAAAGCCTGAACTCTGCTCTAGAAGTAAACATTCTATATGGCTCGCTTACTCCCTTAGAAATCAGGTCGTCTATCATAACACCTATATAACTATCTGATCTTGAGAAAGTAATTGTGTCTGCATCGCCTGATTCTGCTGCTGCATTCAAACCGGCAACCAACCCCTGAGCTGCCGCTTCTTCATATCCTGTTGTCCCGTTGATTTGACCGGCCAAATAGAGGCCAGAAACACCATTAACACTTAAGGTTTGCGATAATGACCGAGGATCAACATAATCATATTCTATTGCGTAGCCTGGTTGTAGGATCTCAACGTTCTCTAATCCTTTTATGGAGCGTACATATTGTTCCTGTATTTTCTCAGGAAGGGATGTAGAAATTCCATTAGGATATATAGTGTTTACTGAAAGACCTTCCGGCTCTAAAAATACTTGATGTGAGCCCTTATCCCTAAATCGAACTATTTTATCTTCTATAGATGGACAATATCTAGGACCTACGCCGTCGATATGCCCTCCATACATTGCTGATTTTGATAGGTTTTTTTCTATAATCTCATGTGTCTTTTCATTAGTAGATGTTATCCCACATGAGATTTGCTCTGCTGTTGGTTTTTGGGACAAAAAAGAAAACATTGTTGGCTCTATATCGCCAGGCTGGCTTTCCAGATCTTCCCAATTTATAGACATTCCATTTAGTCTTGGAGGGGTTCCCGTTTTAAGTCTGCCCAACCTTAAACCAAAACCCTCTATCTTTTCTGCAAGTTTTAATGAAGGGTTAGATCCCATACGACCAGCTGAGTAGGAAACCTCTCCTATGTAGACCTTTCCTCTAAGAAACGTTCCTGTAGTTATAATGGTAGATTTTGCTAAAATTTCGGAACCGTCAGCTAAAAGCACGCCTTTAACCTTAGATTGAGAGCCAACAAGGTCTACAACCTCACCTTCTAGTGTGGATAAGTTTTCAATCGAGCTTAATGCTTTTTTTATTGAGCTTTGATATAACAAACGGTCGGCCTGAACCCGCGGACCCTGAACAGCAGGGCCCTTTTTTCTATTTAATAGCCTAAATTGAATACCTGCCTCGTCTGCTGATCGAGCCATAATCCCATCTAGAGCATCAATTTCACGAACCAAATGGCCTTTTCCAAGACCTCCTATAGCAGGATTACAAGACATTACGCCAAGATCAGAGGCCTTCAGAGTGACGAGCGCAGTTCTAGCACCCAACCTTGACGAAGCTGCTGCTGCCTCACTACCAGCGTGTCCACCCCCAACCACGAGTACATCAAATTGTTTCACGTGAAACATCCCTTACTTTCCCAAACAAAAAGAAGAAAAAATCGCATCAAGGACTTTTTCTACATCCACCGTACCAAATAATTCATCTAAGGTGTAGGCTGTTTGTCTTAATTCTTCTGCCACCAGATCGTAAGAAGAAGGACCATCATCCACAAGTTTTTTTGCAGTTTTCAGTTTGCTTATAGATCTATCAATAGCCTCTTTATGCCTAAATCTTGTCGCCAGACCTTGGTTTTGAATAGTTTTCTCTAATTTATTTTTTATAGAGACTATCATGTTATCTAAGCCAAAACCTGTAACAGCTGAAAGACCGTTTTCCTGATTTCCTTCATCACACTTTGATATAAACGTTAATGTTTTTGGGTTTTTTATTTCTGGCAGCGTTTCACCATCTTCTGTTAACATCACCACCAGATCCGAAGAATTTGCTCTTTCTATCGCCCTGGTTATGCCTTTTGTCTCTATCAAATTATTAGTCTCTCTCAAGCCAGCTGTATCAAGCATCGTTACAGGTAGTCCATCTAAATCCATTCTTACCTCTATGATATCCCTAGTTGTTCCAGCCTGTTCTGAAGTAATAGCCGCCTCTCTTCCCGCCATTGCGTTTAAAAGTGTAGACTTACCAACGTTAGGTTTCCCTACTATAGCGACCTCGAAACCAGTTCTTATTCGTTCGGCTACATTTATACTTTTCGATTCTTTATCTAAGTCGTTGATTATATTAGTTAAAATGTATTTTACGTCTTTAGAAACATCTGTGGGCACCTCTTCATCAGCAAAATCTATCGTAACCTCTATTAAAGCCATCGCTTTAATTATCATTGAGCGCCATTCTTGAGCTCTTTCCCCCAGTTTACCTGAAAGAACCTTCAAAGCCTGAACTCTTTGAGCTTCTGTTTCTGCCTCTATAAGATCAGCAAGGCCTTCTATTTCTGCCAAATTAAGTTTTTCGTTCAAAAATGCCCTTCGAGTAAACTCACCGGGTAAAGCCTGTCGAAAATTAGAGATTTTTGAAAGTGTTTCTAAAATCTTTTGGATTACAGCTATGCTTCCATGAATATGTAATTCAACTACATCTTCTCCTGTAAAACTGTTTGGACCTTTAAATGGTATTACTAGTGCCCTATCAAGATGAAGTCCTTCTTTTGTAAATAAATCACAAAGTATTGTTTTTCTTGGTTTTATTTGAATATCTTTACTCATCGACTTGAGTGATAAAAAGGCATCAGGACCTGAAATTCTTACAACTGCGATTCCTGCGCGTCCCTGTGATGTGGAAAGCGCATAAATGGTATCAGTCATAGAAAACCCCTAAATTAGGTATTCATAGAGTCAAAAAATTCGGAATTTGTCTTAGTTTGTTTTAATTTTGATAAAAGAAATTCTATTCCATCAGTTGTACCCATTGGATTCAAAATACGTCGTAGTACAAACGTTTTTTGTAAATCTATTTTATCAATAAGCAGATCTTCTTTTCTTGTACCAGACTTTAAAATATCAATTGCTGGAAATACCCTTTTGTCCGCAACTTTTCTATCTAATACTATCTCACTATTACCCGTGCCTTTAAATTCCTCAAAAATAACCTCATCCATTCGGCTGCCCGTATCTATTAATGCTGTAGAAATGATAGTTAATGATCCGCCTTCTTCTATATTCCTTGCTGCTCCAAAAAATCTTTTTGGCCTTTGAAGAGCATTCGCATCAACACCACCTGTTAAGACTTTTCCAGATGAAGGTATTACTGTATTGAAAGCCCTCCCTAAACGAGTAATAGAGTCCAAAAGAATAACAACATCTCTTTTGTGTTCAACGAGCCGTTTTGCTTTTTCAATAACCATTTCTGACACTGCTACATGCCTGGTTGCCGGTTCATCAAAAGTAGACGAAATAACCTCTCCCTTAACAGATCTCTGCATATCTGTAACTTCTTCCGGCCTTTCATCAATGAGTAAAACTATAAGATAACACTCTGGATGATTTTGCTCGATACTATGAGCGATATTTTGTAGAATAACCGTCTTACCAGTCCTGGGTGGCGCTACAATAAGTGACCGTTGGCCCTTACCGATAGGAGCGACTAAATCTATAACTCTTGCAGATTTATCTTTAACTGTTGGGTCTTCTATTTCCATTATAAGACGCTCATCTGGATAGAGCGGTGTTAGGTTATCAAAAGCTATTTTGTGTTTCGCTTTATCTGGATCTTGAAAATTGATTTGATGCGCCTCTATCAGAGCAAAATATCTTTCGTTATCTTCTGGTGATTTAATTAGTCCCTCTATTGTATCCCCAGTTCTTAAAGAATATTTTCTAATCATATCGGGAGAGACATAAATATCATCTGGTCCCGGAAGATAATTTGCTTCCGGTGATCTCAGGAAGCCAAATCCATCTTGCAAAACTTCTAGGACACCATCTCCAGCAATTTCCCAGCCTTCATCTGCTCTCTCACGCAAGATTTGAAACATCATTTCACCCTTGCGCATAGTTGACGCATTTTCTATTTCTAAATCTTCAGCCATAGACAGAAGATCTTTGGGACTCTTAACTTTAAGATCAGATAAATTTAGGCGCGTAGAAGACATACTGATACCTGTTATTAATTATTACAACTTTATGAAAACCAACATAGGACTATGTTGCAGAGTTTAGGTATACCGCCGGCTTATTTGAGTCAACTTCTTTAAAATTTTACAACTACTGAAAATACTATCACTACCATTAAAACAGTAGGAACTTCGTTCATTAATCTGTACTGTTTACCTGTTAGATGATTATTTCCTTGTATAAAAATTTTCCGTCTCTTTGCCAACCACATATGAAACCAGGTCATTGCAATTATTCCAAATAGTTTAAGCCAAGGCCAATATAAAGACCAATCAACTATTCCAGGTGTTAAGTATAATAAAATACCACAAATCCAACTTATTATCATGGCAGGGTTCATTATAATTCTTAGGAGTTTAAGTTCCATTAACTGAAAAATACTATCTAGTTCTTCTTTTTCGGAACCTTTTTCTACATGATATACAAATAAGCGTGGTAAATAAAACAGACCAGCCATCCATGATATTACAGCTATTATATGAAAACCTTTCACCCAAGGGTACAAAGTAGAAAGTATATCACTAAAATAATTAAGCATTCAGCTTCTATATAATAATAAAAGATTTATATAAAAAGTAGTTTATTGTTGTAGTACCATTATAATCTGTGGATTAAAATTTATCCATACATTTACACAGTTTAAAAATCTAATAAGATATTGAAAAATATAAGAAAAAAACAAAAACTAACAGTGTGTGGAAAATTTATAAAATTCATTTCCACAAAGGATAAGAAATAAGT
>NZGN01000090.1:0-7715 GCA_002691045.1 Marinovum sp. | reverse complement strand
ATGGTGGTTAGATGAACCAAAATGGCGCAGTGGTGTGCGTGATTACTGGTTTGTTGAGTGTAATACAGGTGATCGATTATGGATTTATTACGCACATGGGAGATTAACATCGTCAGGATGGTTTTGCCAAGGTAAGTTTGCGTGACAAATTCAAAACATCAAATTTTACTTTTTAACAGGATCTGTAAGATTTTCACCACCAGGCGTGGGCTCCGGTAGAATATCTAGATTTTTTGGAATTTTTAATTCTGCAGAAGGAAGCACAACTATTTCTTCACCCGTATCAATATCATACAAATCAACCACCTCTGCCTTATACGAACTACAAGCCACACTAAAAATAGAAAGGGTAACTAACAAAAGAAACGATCGCATAACCTATTAAATCCTCCTAAAATTTACATAAAAGAAAATCATTATTTAGCAAAATTATTTTAATCTTTTTTATTCTCAGGAGAAAAGGCTAAACCAACTGCTCCAATAAAAATGAAAACATCAGCAAAATTAAATACAAAAGGATTATAAATTCCACAGCAAGACATGTTCAAAAAGTCTGCAACTGCTCCATCGTAAATAACTCGGTCAAAAGCATTGGCTAGCGCGCCACCACACAAGAGGGCTCCAAAACTAACTTGCAAATTAGTCACTTTTGTCCGGTAAATCCAAAACATAATCAAGCCACTAATAATAATTGCCAGCACTGTGAGAAAGTAAGATTTTAGCTCACTTTGCTGCCCCAAAAGACCAAAATTAACGCCATAATTCCAACCCATTCGAAAATTTAAAAAGGGAGGAAAAACATCAATTGAATTCAAAGAAATCAGATCTAACCAGAAGACGACAAACCATTTAGAAACTTGATCAAAGAAAAAGGAAGCAACTAATATAAAATAAAATTTTTTCATCTCAGTGCCTAAAGTGTCGTATGCCTGTAAAAGCCATGGCTAAATTAGCATCATCTGCAGATTTAATCACCTCATCATCACGCATAGAGCCGCCTGGCTGAATAACTGCAGTCGCTCCTGCTTCAGCCGCAATCATGAGCCCATCTGAAAATGGAAAAAAAGCATCTGATGCAACGGCTGATCCCCTAGTTAATGGCAAATCAAGAGCAAGGTTTTCAGCCATATCTATGGACTTTTGCGCGGCTATCCGACAGCTATCGACTCTGCTCATTTGTCCGGCACCAATACCAACAGTCGCGCGATGTTTAGCATAAACAATCGCATTAGATTTTACGTGCTTTGCAACTTTCCAAGCAAAAAGCATATCTTCTAACTCAACATCAGATGGCTTTCGTTTGGTCACGATGTTCAAATTACTTTCAAGTATTGCTTCATAATCCCTATCTTGTACTAGGAACCCTCCTGAAACTTGACGAATACTCCTACCCACATCTTTTTGGCTATTTAACCCACCAGTCGTTAACAGCCGTAAATTTTTCTTTTTTTCAAACACTCTCAAGGCCTCTTTTGTAGCGTCTGGCGCTATAACAACCTCCGTAAAAATTCTACAAATCTCCTCTGCAGTTTCTTCATCCAAAGTTTGATTTAGAGCAACTATTCCTCCAAAAGCACTTGTTTGATCGCAATTGAAAGCAGATTTATAGGCCTCTTTCAGATTCGAACCTGCTGCAACCCCGCATGGATTAGCGTGCTTAATTATAGCACAGGCTGGCTGTAAAGATGGATCAAATTCACAAACTAACTCAAACGCTGCGTCCGTATCATTGATATTATTATACGATAGCTCTTTACCTTGATGCTGAATAGCTGAAGCCACACCGACCCTACTACTTGCATCTTTATAAAATGCGGCTTTTTGATGAGGGTTTTCACCATAACGCAAACTTTGAACTAAAGAACCAATTTCAATAAATTTGCTAGGAATATCATCCTGTTCTTGCTCACTCATCCAAAAAGAAATCGACGCATCGTAACCCGCTGTATGAGAATAGGCTTTGTAAGCCATTTTCTTTCTGAAGTTTTGGCTCGTACAACCGTCATTCTTTTCAAATTCACTTAAAAATTTATCATAATCTGATGCGTCCGTGATGACAGTTACAAACTGATGATTTTTTGCTGCCGCACGGATCATTGCCGGACCACCAATATCAATATTTTCTATACATGTTTCATAATCAGCCCCGCGAGCCACAGTATTTTGAAAAGGATACAAATTAACGACCAATAAATCTATTTCAGCTATTTGATGTTCTTTCATGGCTGCGACGTGTTTTTCTTCATGCCGCAATGCTAGGAGCCCACCATGTACCTTTGGATGCAGAGTTTTTACTCGGCCATCCATCATCTCCGGAAATTCTGTCAACTGAGAAACATCTTTTACAGGTATATCGACCTCTCGTATCGCTGCAGCACTACCGCCTGTGGATATAATTTCAATGCCACGCTTAAACAAAGCCTCAGCGAGTTTTATAATATCTGTCTTGTCAGATACTGAAATTAAGGCACGTTTAATTGGGTAAAGATCACTCATCAATTTTCCTATTTATAGTAAGTTTTAATCAATTTTCAAACAGATCCCCAACTGAAAGATCCTTATCAAACGTTCTAGTTATGGACCACTCTATTCTTGTTCCATACTTCAAGATATCAGCAGATAAAATCAGCTTTTGTGACTCAACCGGCTCAAACAAACCAGCTTCAAAAAAAACTGTTGGCTCCAATGTAACTTTTAAATCTTGACCATAATCAAAAATCCATATTTCGCCATTCTTTAAAGCCAAACTTATTAAATTTTTATCCTGATCCCAGCGAACAGCTACATTTGGGTGAAAATGAAAAGCCGCTTTTGCCAAAAATTGACCACTGCTCTTACTTTTTAAAGATTTATCAAATTGGTGTTTATGGACATCGTCTATTGCAATGAGCAAATCTTCTCCTTCAAAGGTCTGACCACTTTGAGCAAGCTTCAATTTTCTCACGTGAGTAAGACCATGGCTTTTGACATAGCCATCATGGGCACCCTCAAATATTTCTTTTCCTGAGTCAGTTGAAATTTCATGGGGCACTTTCAGAGGTGCAGTAGTGATAAAATTTTTTGAGGCTTGAAATCTAACCTTTTTTTCACTGAAATAACTGCTATCGTGCCCTTCCAAATAAACTGCACAATGAGAACTTGTTTGGCGACTGACGGAACTAAAGTCTGACCCAAACAGATATCCAGGACCACAACTTGTAAAAATCCTTCTTTGACCTGAAACCATTTCAAAAGCTAAGGTGGAAGCATCGGCTATAAAACTCGGTTTACCAATGGGAGGAGGCGCTGCATCAATAATTATGGTAGTTCGAGAATTTGATAACCTTGCAAAACCTACACTTAACTCATTACGAAAAATCTCTCGGTTTGCCGCATGACTGAGCGCTTGATCTAATTGCCCATCCACATCGCCACAGCTACCGTGAAATCTAGGCAATCCAGCATCAGAATGCCTAAGATGACGAAGAATAGGCGCTAGTTTTTCTATTGTATCTAAGTGAGTGGCAGACGGATTCCAATTCGAGTCTTTGAGGGCAAGTTTTGCCCAGATTAGAATTGTGAATATGTTCAAAATTTCTTGGGGATTTCGAGATAAAACAATTTCATCAGTATTATTTAAATGGCGACACTCGTGAGCAAGTGCTACAGTGGCAGGCTCTATAAATCTTTCCATATTTTTGAGATAACATCCAGCGTAAATTAATCCCAAGAGCGCCTCAAACCTAGGCAACCCCGCTGAAGCTTTTATTGCTCGTTTTGATAAAAACTTTGCCTGCCTTGCCAACAAAATATTAAACTTTTCCAGATTTTCCTCAGATAATCCTTGTGTGAGAAACAAATAATGATGAGCCCAACGAACTAAACGCATACCCGTTAATTCTGCTGCCCAACCAGGACCAGAACCAGAACTATACTTTGCCATCCACAAAGATAGCCAATTCTGCGCAAAGCGCCTTGCTTCTAAACTCCCTAAGGCTGCCAAATCATCCACCCAATCAAAACTGTGTATTTTTTTAAAAAAACCTTTTTTGTCAGTTTTTAGATTCCAAATTTCATCATTGTGGTGAATAATTTGGCCGACCAAATTAATTTTACCGTCCACAATCTGCCGTCCAACAGATATTTTACCAATTGAGCGAGGTTCCGTTTCTAAAACAAATTCTGTTTTTGACGTGGATACACAACTCAAATAAGCAAAAATTTTATCTGTTAAAACGTTAAAGAAACTCAACTTTGGCTCATTTTTTTATAAATTATCGTAGTTCTTAAGAAATTTCTGCATCTGCACAATTAACGTTCTTCAAATGTATTTGGTTTTTTATGTAAATAACATATGTAAAATCCATCTAAACCATACTTTTCATNGGAACTGGCAGGAGTAATTCTNATATCTCCTGACTCCAAAANCCAAGCCTTAGGGATAGTTTTNACAATTTCAAAGGGTCGCTTAATTTCAAATTGCTCATTACGGTTTAAAAATTCCTCAATTTGACACTCACCCTCATCAGGTAAGAGAGAACAAGTCACGTAAATAATGATACCATCGTCTTCTACAAGCGAAGATGCATGATCTAGTAATTTGGCCTGAATTTCGATTAACTCAAAAAAATCGGTGCCATCTTTACAGAAAACAAGATCAGGATGACGCCTAATTGTTCCAGTGGCACTACACGGAGCATCCAATAAAACAACATCAAACTTATCAGTTATATCGAANGCATCAGCTTTAATTGTGTTTGCTTTGAGACCGCACCTGTTTAAATTTTCTTTTAATAGCTCCAATCGATTAGCAGAAATATCGACAGACGTGACATCAGCTCCGCGGGAAGCAAGTTGTAGTGTTTTTGCACCTGGTGCAGCACACAAGTCGAGTACCTTTTTACCAGCTAAGTTTTTTAATAATCGAATTGGCATGGATGCCGCTGTATCTTGAACCCACCAGTCTCCTTCCTTAAAACCTGGCAAGGCAGATATTTGTTTCCCATTTTCCAAACGAATGCTTTCTTGGAAGACTATTCTACCACCTAGCTTTTTTGCCCAACAATTAATTTTTGACGGATCCTTAAGAGTGATATCTATCGGAGGGGTAAGACTGTGTATTTGCTCAATTTCGAGAATGACAGACATTCCATAGGCATTGATTAGAGGTATCCTAAGCCAGTCAGGCAACCGCGGAGCACCCTCAATCTTGTTCCACTCCTCGACTGCAGAAGTTGATAGCTTCCGCAGCACTGCATTAACTAGACCTTTCATCGGCCGAGTTTTTGCACTTGAAGCGGCATAATTTACAGACTCATTTACAATTGCATGAGATGCACCACCAGTTACTAGTTCAGTCAAACCCAGCCGAAGAATATTTTTTACCTGCAATTTTGGATTTTTTTGCAAGTATTTTTCAAGAAGTTTGTCGCAGTAATCTAAGTTACGCAAAGTATCCATCACTAGTCTTTGAACAAAAGCTTTTTCCGCAGGTCTCAAATTTTTGAGAACACCAAGTACCTTTAACTCATGGAAACTTTTGTTGTTCCCTAAAATCTCGTTTAGAATATCTATCGCAACAAAGCGCGGTTTAGTCCTGTAGAGATTCATTGAGAAACTTTCTTGAAAGAGTTTTATCGCCGCTATATCAATCTATTATAACCAAGGAAAGTTTATATGCCAGAAGCAGACAAAGAACTACCGCCAGAAGCATTAAGAGCATTAGCCGAAGCTGAGCAGAGGCGCTTGAAGAAAAAGGAAGTAAACTTACCAAAAGAACTTGGTGGCCGTGAAGGGAAAGAACCAGTCAGATATGGCGATTGGGAGAAAAAAGGNATAGCAATAGATTTTTGAAAATCAATCTAATTTCATCCCCGNTTGTAACTTAAANCCTAGTAAAAATACATCTGATTTTTGAGCAGATTTACCCGGCCTCTGTGCTTCAATTATTTTGACTGCTTTAGTACCGCAAGCAATTGAAAAACCATCATTNAGTACCANTCCTGGCTTATTCTCTTTATCTATAATTTTTGAATTTAACAGNTTNATCCTCTCTCCATTTATTTCAGTCCAAGCTCCAGGAAAAGGAGATANAGCTCTTATTTTTCGATCTATAGTTTCCGCAGAGAGCGACCAGTCAATCTTTGCCTCNGACTTATCAATTTTTTTNGCGTANGTGATACCTTTTTCNGATTGAGCCTGAGCACTATAACTAGAGAATGTGTCAAGCACTTTAACTATAAGCTTTGCACCTGCTAGACTTAACTTTTCTGACAAAATTTTTGAAGTNTCATTATCCAAAATTTTAATTTTTNCTGAAGANAAAATAGGGCCAGTATCTANTCCCTCATTCATNTTCATGATACACACACCGGTNTCATCATCGCCATCCATAATTGCTCTTTGGATTGGAGCGGCACCGCGCCACCGTGGTAAAAGAGATGCGTGTATATTTACGCATCCAAGCTTAGGCGATGATAAAATTGGCTTAGGAAGTAACAGNCCATAAGCAACAACAACAGCCACATCAGCATTTAAGTTCCTAAAAATAATTTGATCTTTTTCAGATTTNAAGTTNTCAGGATGATGGACAGTTAAACCCATATCAAGGGCTTCTCGATGTACTTCGGATACCCTTAACTTTTTACCACGCCCAGCGGGTCTTGGTGGTTGAGAATAAACCGCGCATANTTGATGGCTGCTTTCATTCAATGCCTGAAGAGCAGGAACAGAAAACTTTGGTGTCCCCATGAAAACTAATTTCATTTCTTCTTATTGGCCTTCCTTAGAAAAATATCTCTTTTAACTGTAGATAAACGGTCAAAAAACATTTTCCCATTTAAATGATCAATTTGATGCTGAACAGAGGTTGCCCAAAGCCCTGTAAAGTCTTTCCGATCTATAAAACCATCTTTGTTTAAAAACCGGACAGTCACTTTTTTAGGTCTTTTAATTTTTGCCGACATACCTCTTAAATTTGGACTAGCCTCTTCCGTCTCACTATACTCTATAGAGGACTGGAGAATTTCAGGGTTAGCCAGTTTGATTGGCTTATCACGGGATTCTGACGCATCTACAACAGCTAAGCGCAAATCAATTCCAATTTGAGGAGCTGCTAGGCCAATGCCAGGCAAAGCGTTCATCGTATCTATCATATCATCCCAAATTAAATTAATATCGTCTGTGATTTCAGCTATATCACGTGCTCTTGTGCGAAGTCTTTTATCAGGCCATTTCAGAAAAGTTTTTACCGCCATTATTCACTACCACGCAATTTTTCCCGTTTAAATTTTTGCATTTTACGAGTTATCATTTGTCGTTTTATAGACCCTAAATAGTCAATAAATAGCTTACCATTCAAATGATCAATTTCGTGCTGCACACAAGTAGACTTTAAACCATTAAACTCTTCTGAGTGCTCTTTACCATCTAAATCAATCCATTCAACCTGAACGAGTTCTGGCCGTGTGACCTCCGCAAAATGTTCAGGAATAGAAAGGCAACCCTCTTCATAAACATTTTTTTCTTCTGATGAGGCTTTTATTAACGGATTTACCATAACAATAGGATCAGGTTCTTCATCCTCTTTTTTGGCGCAATCCATTACAATCACCCTTTGCAAAACACCGATCTGAGGCGCAGCTAGACCAATGCCAGGCGCATGGTACATGGTTTCCATCATATCTTCTGCTAACTCAATCAGAGCGTCTGTTATGCCCTCTACCTCAACAGATTTT
>NZGN01000089.1:0-8736 GCA_002691045.1 Marinovum sp. | reverse complement strand
CAATAGGTTGATACCCGTATCAATTTCAGTAGGGTTGGACAGTTTTATTCTTAGTTCGTCCAATTTCCCTTTTTGTAATCTAATAGTGCCAACTTTATCTCTCTCAGCTCGTAGTATGTCTCTAATATCTGGCCATAGTGCCGCCATACGTTGCTCATATACGTCAGATACTTGCACCTCGGCTAGAAGATGAGCTCCACCCCTTAAATCTAAGCCTAAATTTACCAATGAAGAGGGCAAAAAAGATGGCCATTTGTCAGAGGTTTCATTCAAAAGCTTTGCGTCATTAAAAGTTTCAACTCTAGAATAAAAAGCATTGGGCAGCGCCAAGAGTAGCCCACCTATGCATAAAGCCCATATAATTAAACGCTTCCAAAGAGCGATTTGTAGCATCTCGTTCTACCTCGTAGCCTTTGCTACTTATCTTTAGCCGGTTCAGTTTTTGATAAGACCTGAGCAATCGTATTCTGTACTACGCGGACCTTTACACCGGTTGCCACCTCAACCTCGATTTCATTCTCTTCCTTAACTTTGGTGACTTTTCCTATCAGACCACCTTGTGTAACCACCTGGTCTCCACGTCTAAGAGCAGCTACCATATTCTGATGTTCTTTGACTTTCTTTTGTTGAGGACGAATTAGTAAAAAATACATGATCGCGAAGATCAAAATTAATGGTATAAAGTCTTGAAAACCCATTTAGATTTACCCCTTGTAATCACTCGCGCAACCTATTCGCAAGAACTCCAGTTTGCAAGGGCTTCTGTCGTTAAATACTCTTTTGGTGAATTTTGGATTAAAAAGTGCCTATGGGATTTATAACGCCAGTTTTTTGAAGCAAATTCGTTATAGGAATTGCAAGAAGAATTAACGAGAATAGCTTACTTCGATCGTAAAATAAATTTAATACCCTGACACATTTTTTGGTGTTACTAAAATACAATATGAGTTATTCGCTTTGGCGAATTATAAAAATCTGTGGGGACGCAACCTATGCATGACATACGCTTTATTCGTGAAAATCCAAAAGAATTTGATAAAGCACTTGGACGGCGTGGAATAAATGCTGCATCGAAAGAAATTTTGAAAATTGATGAAGATCGACGCTCTGCCATTTTAGCAGCGGAAACAGCTCAAGCGGAACAAAATAAGTCGAGTAAATTAATTGGAGCAGCAAAAGCATCAGGTAATGAGGAAGAGTTCGAAAAGCTTCGCAAGCTCGTTGTAGAGAAAAAAGACGAAGTGGTTGACATGAATGCTAGAGCCAAGTCTCTGGATGAAAAACTTACTTTAGCGTTAATGTCTTTACCTAATATTCTAAATCAAGAAGTTCCCGATGGTAACGATGAAACCGAAAACGTAGAAATTTTTTCTTGGGGAGAACCTAGAACAATAAAAAATCCCAAAGAACACTATGAAATACCTGCTGCGATACCAGGTATGGACTTTGAGACAGCTGCAAAACTTTCTGGCTCCCGCTTTGTCATTTTACGTGGCTCCGTGGCTCGTCTCCATAGAGCTCTGGCGCAATTTATGCTAGATACCCACATTAATGAACATGGCTTAACGGAAACTATGACACCCGTTTTAGTAAGAGAAGAAGCAATGTTTGGAACTAATCAACTGCCAAAATTTTCTGATGATAGCTATCAAACAACAAATGGATGGTGGTTAATACCAACCTCAGAAGTTACTTTGACAAACACAGCTGCTAACGCCATTACATTAGAAAGCAGCTTACCAATAAGAATGACAGCACATACGCAGTGCTTCAGGTCAGAAGCTGGCTCTGCTGGCAAGGATACGGCTGGCATGCTTCGACAGCATCAATTTGAAAAAGTTGAAATGGTTTCTATTACTCATCCGAATGGATCTATGGCTGAGCATGAACGTATGACTAACTGCGCCAAAGCCATTTTGGAAAAACTAGATTTACCTTACAGAGTAATGTTGCTGTGTTCTGGCGATACTGGTTTTGGCGCCCAGAAAACTAACGATTTGGAGGTTTGGCTTCCAGGGCAACAAACTTACAGAGAAATATCATCCGTATCAGTTTGTGGTGATTTTCAAGCAAGAAGAATGAATGCCAGGTACAAGCCTAGCAGTGGTGGAAAACCAGAATTTGTTCACACTTTGAACGGTTCTGGGTTAGCTGTTGGCAGGTGCCTAATTGCAGTTTTAGAAAATGGGCAGCAGGAAGACGGTTCAGTAAAATTACCAGAAATTTTAAAAAATTACTTAGGCGGAAAGATAGTTATTGATAATAAGGGTAATCTTTGCTGAAAAAATCCTAATCTAAGATATAAAAATACTTATTTACAATTATTTAAGATGCTTTTTCAATCTTGATTGAGAAGGCTTCTTTTTATTTTTATAGGGATTTTTTTCAGCCTGAGATCTTAAATTCATTCGAATTGGAGTTCCTGGCATTTTAAAATCTTCCCGCAGACCGTTAACTAAATACCGTGAATAACTTTGAGGCACTTTGTCAGGATTAGAGCACATAATGACAAATCCAGGAGGCCGAGTCTTTGGCTGTGTGATGTAGCGCATTTTAATTCTTTTGCCATTTGGGGCTGGTGGCGGGTGGGAAACAAGCATAGCGGATAACCACTGATTTAATTGCGCAGTCGAAACTCTACTATTCCAAACTCTATAAGCACTGAGTATGGCGCTACGAAGCTGGGGTAATCCTTTACCCGTCTTTGCAGAAATAGTCACCAAAGGCGCTCCCTTTAGTTGAGGCAAAAGCCTTTCAAAAGCCTCACGTAAATTTTCTATCTTTTTCTCCTTATTCTTCTCTAGATCCCATTTATTAACCGCTAAAACTACTGCTCTTCCTTCTCTTTCAGCTAAATCAGCAATACGTAAATCCTGCTGCTCAAATGGTATATCGGCATCAAGTAAAATAACAACAACTTCAGCAAATTTTACAGCTCTCAAACCATCACTTACTGAAAGCTTTTCTATCTTGTTTTGCACTTTAGCTTTTTTTCGCATTCCAGCCGTATCGAAAAATTTAACAGAAGTACCGTTCCAAACAAAGTTTAACGAAATTGCATCTCTTGTTATGCCCGCCTCCGGTCCAGTCAGCAAGCGATCTTGACCTATTATTTTATTGATCAATGTCGACTTGCCTGCATTCGGTCGACCAATGACTGCTATTTGCAAAGGTTTTTTATTAAAATGATCATCATCAAAAAGCTGTTCACCTTCAAAATTATCAAAATCGCTAATGGGTGCGTCGATTTCAACTTTCCCAATCCTCTTATCCATTTCAGACTCTAAGCGTTCCGCTATAGGCATTAATGCGCTCAAAAGCTCACCCATACCCTCCCCGTGCTCAGATGAAATTGGTATTGGGTCTCCCAGTCCAAGCCCCCATGCCTCTAAAGCACCTGCATCACCTGCCGAACCTTCAGATTTATTTGCTACTAATAAAATGTTTTTTGCATTTTTTCTTAAAATAGAAGCGAGCGTTTGGTCCATGTATGTCACGCCTATGCGCGCATCAATCATAAACAAACAAATATCAGAAATCTCTACAGCGTGCTCGGTAAGAGCTCGCATTCGACCTTGTAGGCTTTCGTCTGTAGAATCTTCCAAACCTGCCGTATCAATTACTGTGAATTTTATATCGCCTAATTTTCCATCACCCTCTCGAAGATCTCTGGTGACACCTGGTTGATCGTCAACCAATGCCAATTTTTTCCCAACCAAACGATTAAAAAGTGTAGACTTACCTACGTTTGGGCGGCCAACAATGGCTAAGGTAAATGACATTTTGAGCTCCCGAAACTTGAAGAATAGGCCGTTACAGTAATTTTAAATCAGCGGAAAGCCCGTAAATTACCGTCTTGAGTAATCAGGTATAGTGTTTTGTTGGCTACAATCGGATTTGTTGTAGCTCCATTTTTGATTTTTAGTTCAGTTTTTTGCTCACCGGTTTCCGGGTTATAAAAACGAATAAAGCCATCACTCGAAGCCAAAACAATTTGGTTCCCAGCAATAATCGGTCCGTAATGCTGAACAAATTTTTTACTTCCCCCTAATCGATTTTTAGAGAAAGATCGAAGTTCCTTCATCCAAACTACATCGCCAGTATTTATTTCTAAGCGTATTAAATGATTAGTATTAGAGATCATAAATAGAGAATTACCTGCCACCCAGAAATTACTATTGGATCCAAACGGAGCTGTCCAATTTCTTTCCCCACTCACAACTTTGAGAGAAACAACTTTTCCTGAACCATCAGCAACAAAAACATTTTGACCAATAATAACGGGGCTAGCGACTATATCATTGATTGAAGATATAACGCGACCATCGTTTCGTCTACTCAGTGATGAACTCCAAAGTACATACCCACCTTTTTTAAAGGTTGTGTATATCTCACCATTACCAAACCCAAAAATAGCATATTTCTCGTCTACAGTTGGCGAGTTGCTGGATATGCGATTGGTATCACTTCCAAGTGCATCAATTTGCCATCTCACACGACCCTTGTCGGCAGAAATAGCCAAGGCTTTGGAATCTCCACTAACCAAATAAACCAACCCATCATTAAAAACTGGAATAGTATTTCCTGCACCACTCAATCTTTGGGACCAGTTTTTTTCACCAGTTAAAGGATCCACAGAAATAAGAAAACCATAAGTCAAAGTTATAAAAAGCTGATCTTGCCCTATCGTTAACCCACCACCAAAAATTTCACCTCTTTTTTCGCCTGGTGGAGTTAAATCTTTTTTCCAAATAAGCTCTCCGTTCACATCAAAGGCAGATGCGATAGAGTTAGCATCTAAAGTAAATATTTTATCTTCAAAAAAAATCGGATCCGTGACTAGTCTTTTTTTCTTACTATCACCTTTACCAATCGACACTGACCAAGCCTCACTAAGCTTTTCAGCCAACATTAGATTAGGGTTATTTTTTGACACTGCAGACGCTACTACTCTCCATTCATCATTAATCTTCATAGAGGGCAACTTAATCTCTTTCACTTTCGTGAATGATTTTTTGTTCTGGTCAGAAAATCCAAAAGCGGTGGCGGCGTCTACGCGTTTGCCCGGCAGAATTATATCCTGCTCGCTACAGGCAAACAGAATATTTGTAATTAAAACAATGAGAACAATTAATCGCAACAAATTTCTCCAATCAAGAAATCTAAATTAATAATTATTTGCCTATCAACTCAGGGTCCTTCCCCAAAGCAATCATCATTTGAGTAGCTCTGTTACGAAGCCCTACAGTAAGTTCTGCATCTAACAATAGTTGTGAAATTTTTTCAATTGCACCGTCAATATTTCCCTTTTCGATTTCAATAAGAACTAACTGCTCCTCTGCTAATAGGCGAAAAGGATTTCCTGGCTTGCTCAATTTTAAGAAACCACTTTTTCTTTCCTCTAGCTCCATTTTTTCAGCGGAACCAAGTAAAATCTTAAAGTTTAATAAATCACGATAATGTGCTTCCACATCCAAATCATTCAAAACATTCGCCAAATTACTTAATTCTTGAATTGATCCTTCTTGGTTACCGGCTTCAGCAGACACCAGCATTTCTAAGATAGCCCTAGCATTATCGCTCGGCGCCTTGATTTTTTGTAGTTTTGAGATCCGAGCTTCTGATTTCTTCTCATTTAATGCTTCTATTATATTTGCACCAAAAAGCTGCGCTCTTTCAGTAGCTTGAGATTTTTGATACTCTCGATAGGCAGCTCCGCCAACAATGATGACCACAAGAAGCACACCAATCCATCCGTATTTACGCATATTTCTGTAAAGCTTATCTCGACGAAGCTCTTCAGAAACTTCCTGTAAAAAACTATCAGTTTCGCTCACTTCTTTCTCCTACCATCAAGTAGATGTGTCTTAGCTTCATATCAAATAAATGTCCAAGACAAAAATTTAGTTCACTATCTTAAAAAAAAATATCCATCTGAACTGGTTAATCGTTCGTAAACTAACTATATGGGCTGTTAAATAAAAAAAGCCTATTAGTCAGAAAGGAATGATATGCGAATTATTTCGCTAATCACAGCAATTGCCGTTATCGCTATATTGTATGTTTTGGTTTTCGAACGGGACGTTCTTCAAGACTTTTCCAATGGTGAAAAAATTGAGGAAATAGCAAGTGATCTCGGTGATGGTCCCGAGCTTAATAACAGCACAGTGTTTACTACTTCTAAAATTGAAAAAGACGAAAAAGTAATTTCCGTTATAGTTGTTAATAGCACTGCTCAATTAATCGACAGCGCTGTAACCTTGCGTGGGGAAACAGCAGCGGCAAGAATAGTTGAAGTTCGATCTGAGACATCAGGGCAGGTCATAAATGAGCCTCTTCGTAAGGGCGAAACTGTAAGTGAGGGTCAAGTTTTATGTAGACTGGATCCAGGCACTCGAAAAGCANCGCTAGCAGATGCAGTCGCGAGTTTAGCAGAAGCTAAAGCAAGAGTNCCGGAAACTCNGGCCAGATTAGATGAAGCAGAAGCGCGTTTAAGTGAGGCTAAGATAAATTTTAACGCCGCAAATAAGCTATCCGAAGGAGGCTATGCCAGTGAAACTCGGGTAGCTAGCGCTGAGGCAGCTGTTAGGACTGCAGAAGCTGGCATAGCATCAGCCACTGCCGGTTTTGATACCACGCGGTCTAAAATTCAATCAGCCGAAGCTTCTGTTGCCGTTGCAGAAAAAGAAATCGAGAGAACTTCTTTGAAAGCACCGTTCTCAGGTATCTTAGAGACAGATTCAGCTGAGTTGGGGACATTGCTACAACCCGGAGCCCTTTGTGCTAAAATTATACAATTAGATCCAATTAAGCTTGTTGGTTTTGTTCCAGAGACTGAGCTCGACAGAGTTAATAAAGGTTCGATTGCAAAAGCAAACCTTATTAACGGTCAGGAAATCACGGGTGAAGTTTCATTTATATCTCGATCAGCAGATCAAACAACTCGAACCTTCAGAGTTGAAATAGAAGCTGACAACAAAGATTTATCAATCAGCAAGGGTCAGACAGCAGAAATATTGATAGCATCTGATGGAACCCAGGCGCATTTGCTACCTCAGTCTGCCCTAACTTTAAATGATGATGGAGCACTTGGAGTCAGAACCGTAAATGTTAATTCCAAGGTTGTGTTTTATGAAACAGATATCATTAGGGATACTATGAATGGCGTTTGGCTCAAGGGACTACCAAAAAAAGCTGATGTTATCATCTTAGGCCAAGAATATGTAACTGATGGAGTAAAGGTACAGAAAAATTTTCAGGAGGCTAAAAATTGACGGGTATCATTGACTGGGCATCACAACGTGCCAGAATGATTTTGGCATTAATTATTGCCTCTCTAGCTGCTGGGATTTTTTCATATACTGGGCTGCCAAAAGAGGGTGAGCCAGATATAGAAATTCCGGCACTTTTTATTTCTGTTGTCTTTCCTGGTATTTCAGCTGCTGATAGTGAGACATTGCTTATTCGCCCCATGGAGACAGAGCTGGCCGACCTCGACGGCTTAAAAAAGATGACTGCAACAGCAGCAGAAAATTATGCGGGGCTTGCCTTAGAGTTTGAATTTGGTTGGGATAAAGCCAAAACTATGGCAGATGTCAGAGACGCAATGAATTCAGCAGAAGCCTTGTTTCCCAAAGGCGCCGAAAAATATTCTATAAATGAGCTAAATTTTTCAGAATTTCCTATAATCATAGTGAACCTGACAGGAGATGTACCCGAAAGAACAATGACGCGCGTTGCTACCAAGTTACAAGAAGAAATTGAAGCTATGGATGCTGTGCTCGAGGCCGTCATTTCTGGAAACCGTGAGGAAATGGTAGAAGTTACTATCGATCCTTTGCGATTGGAAAGTTACAATGTTACGGCCGGTGAGTTGATTAATGTTGTACAAAACAATAATCAGCTAATTGCGGCAGGCGAAGTAGACAGTAATCAAGGGACATTTTCGGTAAAAATACCAAGTAGTTTCAACGAAACGCGAGATATTTATAATTTACCAGTAAAAACCAACGGTGACAGAGTGGTTACCTTGGGCGATTTGGCAAAAATTAAACTAACTTTCGTAGATAGGGCTGGTACAGCCCGTTTCAATGGGGAAAATACTGTTGCTCTTCAAGTGGTTAAACGAAAAGGCTTTAATCTTATTGGCACTGCTAAGGATGTGCGAAACTTGGTAGAAGAGGAAAGTCAAAATTGGCCAGCGAACCTTAAAGCTGCAGTAGATGTTGGGACATCAAACGATCAAAGCAGAGTTGTTGATAGTATGGTAAGGCAGTTGGAAGGGTCAGTTTTAACAGCGATCGCATTAGTTATGATTGTTGTGCTTACTTCGCTTGGCACTAGAGCCGCTCTACTTGTGGGCTTCTCAATTCCCACATCGTTTTTACTTTGTTTCGTTCTGTTAGGACTGATGGGCATAACGATTTCTAATATCGTTATGTTCGGACTTATCTTGGCAGTTGGAATGCTCGTTGATGGCGCAATAGTTGTAGTTGAATATGCCGATAAAAGAATTTCACAGGGCACTGGTCCCATGACAGCCTACGTAGAGGCTGCCAAACGAATGTTTTGGCCAGTAGTGAGCTCAACAGCGACAACTTTATGCGCCTTCTTACCGATGTTATTTTGGCCTGGAGTTCCCGGTCAATTCATGGGAATGTTGCCGGTAACCCTTATTTTTGTTTTATCAGCCTCTCTAATCGTGGCGTTGATTTACTTACCAATTTTGGGTGGGGT
>NZGN01000088.1:0-18129 GCA_002691045.1 Marinovum sp. | reverse complement strand
CAACGGCCTCTGAAAGACGCATGCCTGTGTTTATGATAATGCCTATTATCCATCTGAGTTCATCATCTTGCTTACGACATAATTCTTGAAGAGTTTTTAATTCTAATTCTGTTGGCACATACCGCTTTTTGGGCGCTTTCTCCTCACCTAAGTATACGCCACTGAAAGCGTTATTAGTTGACAGTCCATGCTCTCGTAAAACAAAGTTTATAACGGCTCTAACGTTGGTCATATTACGAGCAATACTTTCTTTGGCTAATCCCCTGCCCTTGAGATATTCTCTAAGTGCATTGGCATCCTTACGCTCATATGTATCAACAGCCTTATCTTGAGAAACCTCTAAGAGATATCCAATGGACCGACGAGCACCAGCCTCAAAAGTATCAGGCCGACCAACGCCCTTTAAATGAAGATATACCTCCAATCCCTCAGTTAGTTTTGGCCCCTTACCCACCGCAGAATTCAATCTAGATGAAGAAATAACTTCAGAACCAAAGATGCGCGCAATCCTATCGTTCCGCTCACGTCTCCTCAGAATACTCCATTGATCATCAAGTTCTTGGGCTAAAAATATGGCCTGCTTAAGCGCCACCGATTTAATGGATGTCCGTAAGCAGACCTCAAATCGAGTGCACCTTGAGCGCTTCTGCAGTTCTTTTGGTACCCGTCTGGAGAAGTAATATGTCTTACCTTTAAGTTTCAAATATTGTGGATTTTGGTGGCCCATGTGGTGGCCTCCCCTGGTTAAACAAACGACAAAATCGTTGTAAAACAGTGGTTTAACCTGAGATAAACTTGGGAAGTGGTGCCCCCACACGGACTCGAACCGCGGACCTACTGATTACAAATCAGTTGCTCTACCAGCTGAGCTATAGGGGCACTGAAAATGTCATTAAATAAACACTTTCAATCATGCAAGATACAAAATTAATTTAATGAAAAATTACTTATTTGCTCTAGCAAGTAAGAAGACAGCACATAGACTGATTAGGACTATCAAAATGGAGCCAGGGGCCGCATTTGGTAAATCTTCCAAACTAGCCTGAACATGGACACGAGTAGCAAGTGTTTCAAAATTGAAAGGCCTCAGAAGCATAGTTGCAGGTAACTCTTTAACGCAATCAACAAAAATCAATAATAAGGCAGTAGCTATGGAATTACTGATTAACGGGCGATAAATCTGAAATAAAACTTGAAGTTTATTTCTACCCAACGATTGGGCTGCATTAGGTAAACTAGGCGAAATTCTACCAAATGCCCCATCAAAAGCGTGTTGAGCAATTGAGAAAAAACGAACGCAATAGGCTAATATGATTGCAAAAGCCGTCCCAGTGAAAACCAATCCAGGGTCATATCCTGTTAAATCCAAAACTCGATCAGCCATCCAATTATCAGCTATGCCTAGGGGAACCAAAATACCAATTCCTAAAACCGCTCCGGGTGCCGCATATCCGATGGTTGTTATCGGCAAAATTGACTGCGGTAGGGTTCTACCAGACAGCCGGATACCATAAACCATTAAAAGTCCCAAAAGGGCGGTAATGAAAGCAGCTAATCCAGAAACTATAATTGTATTTTTTATAGCGGAAGTTAAGTCAGCATTTATCCAGATGTCTAAACTTCCGTAGCCTAATTTAGCTAAAACGCAAAAAGGTAAAATAAACCCATAGAAAACTGGCAAGAAGCATATAATAAAAGCTATAAGGCTTTTTTTCCCACTTAGAGCTATCTTTTCTATGTTTTGATGACGATGCGACAAATTAAAAAACCGCAATTTTCTCTGATTGATTTTTTCCAATGAAACTAAAATTACAATTAAAATTAATACTGTAGATGCAATCTGGGCTGCACCACCCGCATTGTTGCTTTCAAGCCAAACACTAAAGATCCCTGTCGTTAAAGTTTGAACTGCAAAATAATCTACAGCCCCAAAATCGCTGGCTGTTTCCATCATAACCAAAGCAACTCCAGCAAAAACAGCAGGCCGTGCTAATGGCAAACCTAACCTAAAAAATCGTCCTGTAGCCGATATACCCAATGATTTTGCGACTTCTTCAGCAGAATTTGATTGTTCTAAAAATGCTGAGCGCGCCAGCAAATAAACATAAGGATATAGAGCTAGAGACAAAACAAATATAGCCGCACTCAAACTACGAACCTCTGGAAACCAGTAATCCTGAGCCGTCTCCCAATTAAAGACGCTTCGTAAAAAATATTGAATAGGTCCAGCGTATTCTAAGAGATCAACGAGAGCATAAGAAGCTACATAAGCGGGAAGAGCAAGAGGAAGAAATAAGGCCCATTGTAACCATTTCGACCCAAAAAATTTGTACCGTGCAGTTAACCAAGCCGTAGTAGTTCCCAACACACCTGCCAAAAAACCCACAAAACACATTAAAATGATGGTATTGGACGCATACCTTGGCAAAGTAGTCGATACTAAATGAGGCCAAATGTTTTCAGTTGGGTTTAAAGCAATTACAAAGACAGAGAGTATAGGCGCGACAACCAGCAATGCTATTATGACAGCATTAATAGACCAAAAATCCAAAATATTCAGAGATATAAACCGATTTAGTTTTATTTTATTCTTTATCAAAATGAGCCTGCTAGAACCAATTTCACATCGAAAAACCATATCAGATTGTCTATAAATTCCAAAACTTAATTCATTCCGAGTGCTGTTTTATACATACTTAATACTGCTTCTTCTTCGGCAACCTCTTCCAGATCCCTTTTTCTAAGCGATACAATTTTCCGCATAATCCTAGTATCATATCCACGTGATTTTGCCTCAGCCATAACTTCTTTTTGTTGATCAGCAATATCTTTTTTTTCTATTTCTAATCGTTCAAATCTTTCGACAAATTGCCTTAATTCTTCAGCAGTCACCCTGTAACTATCTGGTACTGAATCAACCATAAATTTTCTCCTAAAAATTTTTATCTATTATAACTAATTTTTGTATTTTCTAGGAACCTTGCGATATTGAATAAATTAGCTTAACTCAAGTTCAAAACGGAGCCAGAAATGGAAAAACTTATATGGATTGGTTCGATTTTATCACTCCTTGGGCTTGCGGGGCTCTTTTGGTGTATTAGAACTGTTCTACGAGCTAAAAAAACTGCAAGTTCTGATGAAGAATTGCGAGTGAGCTTACAAAAAGTAGTACCTTTAAATATGGCGGCCCTGTTTTTATCTGCCATCGGCCTAATGCTCGTTATTCTTGGTATATTGCTTTAAACCTCAATTAAGTTAATCTTGATTTTATATTCCATTTTTTATATATGTTCGGTTACCGGAGGTCGATATGAAGCCAGAAGTCTCATCGTTTTTTGATAATGCCACAAACACAATATCTTATGTTGTTTCAGATCCAAACGGGCGTTCATGCGCTATTATAGATAGCGTTTTAGATTTTGACTTCTCATCTGGCAGAACCAATACCGCTTTTGCAGATGAGATATTAACTTTTGTAAAGAAAAAAGGCCTCATGGTAGAATGGCTGTTGGAATCTCACGTCCATGCAGATCACTTATCTGCTGCTCCATACCTACAAGAAAAAGTGGGAGGTAAAATTGCAATCGGTGAAAACATAAAGCTGGTACAGGATACTTTTGGCAAAATATTCAACGAAGGTACTGAATTTCAGAGAGACGGTTCACAATTTGATCGACTTTTTAAAGATGGTGATAGTTTTCATATAGGCCAAATGCGCGGAGAAGTAATTCATACGCCAGGCCATACCCCCGCTTGCCTGACATATGTTATTGGTGATGCAGCATTTGTTGGTGATACTCTATTTATGCCAGACTTTGGAACAGCCCGATGCGATTTTCCAGGAGGTTCCTCCACAACGATGTTTAATTCAATCCAGAAGATTTTAAGTCTGCCTGATGAAACACGCATATTTGTTGGGCATGATTACAAGGCACCAGAAAGAGATGAATTCGCTTGGGAGACAACGGTAAAAGAGCAGAAAGAGAAAAATATCCATATTAAAGTGGGAAAATCAAAAGAAGATTTTGTAAAAATGAGGGATGATCGAGATAAAAAATTGAATATGCCAAAATTGATCATCCCATCTCTTCAAGTGAATATGAGAGCCGGCAACATGCCGGAGCCAGATGATCAGGGGAATACTTACCTGAAAGTTCCAGTCAACAAACTGTAACTATACGATAGTTTAAGGAAATAGAATGGAGACAGATTGGATAATGGGCCTTGTCGGAGGCTTAATTATTGGACTAGCCGCTAGTTTATATTTACTAGGCAACGGAAGGATCATGGGGGCCAGTGGTATAATTGGTGGTTTAGTAGATAAGTCTGAATGGTCTTCAGCTACTGATAGAATAGTTTTTTTAATTGGATTGATATTAGCCCCAAGTATTTACATTTTTATTTTTGAGGTTGAGGCTGATACCAAAGCGACAACAAATGTTGTTATATTAATTTTGGCTGGATTATTGGTTGGCGTTGGAACACGGCTTGCCAATGGATGCACATCAGGACATGGCGTATGTGGCATCTCTAGATTATCAATCAGAGGGATCGCTTCTACCATATTTTACATTTCTGCAGGAGTAGTGACTGTAGCCCTGCTTCGTAACTTATGGGGGGCTATACAATGAGACGTTTAATTGCTTTTTGCTGTGGCTCACTCTTTGGGGTTGGCCTCTTATTATCGGGCATGACAGACACCTCAAAAGTTCAAGGTTGGCTTGATTTTTTTGGAAATTGGGATCCCACTCTTGCCTTTGTCATGGGTGGGGCGATGATACCTATGTTTATTACCTGGAAGTTTACAGAGGGTCGAAAACCGATCTATGCAGAAAATTTTCCAGCTGAACCTCAATCTAACATAAATCGTGATTTGATATTGGGATCAACACTTTTTGGTGTGGGATGGGGGTTGGCCGGCTTATGCCCAGGGCCAGCAATTGCTTCTTTAAGTTTTGGGGGAAGTCAAAGTGCCTTATTTGTTTTAGCCATGCTATTTGGCATGCGATTAACACCGCAAATCAGATCTCAAATATCGAGTTCATCAGCAACCTGATTTCGAAAGTAAAGATATGAATATCATAAATATATCTGGGCTCTACTATGTTTCCCCGCAAATACTACCCTCAGATGTTTTGACTCTGTCGGAAAAAGGTTTTGAAAAAGTTATCTGTAACCGCCCTGACTTTGAAGTCCCGCCAGAACTTCAATCCAAAGAAATCGAAAAGGTTGCAAAAGAAGTTGGAATTCTATTCGAATATCATCCGCTCACACACGACACTATGAACGGCCATAATATTGAAAAACAGATGGAATTTGCAAATACATGTAAAAACGCTTTGTTAGCTTATTGTGCAAGTGGCACTAGATGCACGGTTGTTTGGGCTTTAGGGCAAATAGGAAAAATGCCAAAGGATGAAATTCTAGCTACAACCTTAAGAAGTGGATACAATCTTACAGGGTTATTTTAATCATATTTTTACAGATAAAATGAGACTTTTTATCTCAATTTGAATTCATGCTACTATGTCTCTTAGGACGTAAAAATGCCAGTGCTTTCTCGAATAAATTCAATATTCTTAGATTTGTTTTCTGTAATATTTGACTGAACAATCAAAGAAGTTTTAAATTGCGCAGAGTTGCGAGCTATTAATTTGGCTTTATAAAAACATTTAGTTAAAGATTGGGCTAAGAGAAACTTATTTACCGACTCGATTACCGATGGGAGATCACATGCCTGATACTATTTTTCCTCCAAGTGACGACTTTAAAGCGAATGCTATCATCGACAAACAAAAGTACGAAGAGATGTATTCTGAATCGATAAATAACCCCGATGCCTTTTGGTCAAAACACGGACTACGAATAGATTGGATTAAACCCTTCACAAAAATTAAAGACGTAACATACGAGCACCCATCTGTTTCAATAAAGTGGTTTGAAGATGGTGAACTTAATGTTTCTGCCAACTGTATCGACCGACATCTAGAAAAACGCGGGAACCAGACAGCGATTGTTTGGGAGGGAGATAACCCGGCAGAAAGTAAACATGTCACTTATACCGAATTGCATCTTCAAGTTTGCAAACTTGCAAATGTGTACAAAAACTTGGGTGTCTCTAAAGGCGACCGCGTGGTTCTATATATGCCGATGATACCAGAGGCAGCTTATGCTATGCTAGCATGTGCTAGGATTGGTGCTATTCACTCTATAGTTTTTGCCGGCTTTTCGCCAGAGGCACTAGCCGCCAGAGTTGAGGGCTGTAAAGCCTCGTTAATAGTCACAGCTGATGAAGCTCCTAGGGGTGGAAAGAATACCCCATTAAAAGCCAATGTAGATAAAGCTTTAGAAATCTGTGGGGACGTTAAAACTCTCGTAGTCGAAAGAACTGGAGGGAATGTATCAATGAAAGATGGCCGAGATACATCTTTCAATGCAGCAATGAAGGAGGCGACAGAAAAATGTGAGCCAACAGTAATGAATGCTGAAGACCCACTATTTATTCTTTACACTTCTGGCTCGACCGGCGCCCCCAAGGGGGTCCAACATTGCTCGGGAGGTTACCTGGTATGGGCATCAATGACCCATGAATATGTTTTTGACTATCATGATGGCGATATTTATTGGTGCACAGCAGACGTTGGATGGGTAACCGGCCACAGCTACATTGTCTACGGACCTCTTGCCAATGGGGCGACAACACTTATGTTTGAAGGTATTCCAACTTTCCCTGATGCATCTAGGTTTTGGCAGGTCTGCGAAAAACATAAGGTAAACCAGTTTTATACCGCTCCTACTGCTATTCGCGCTTTGATGGGCCAAGGCAATGAGTTTGTAGAAAAATGCGACCTTTCATCTTTGAAGGTTTTAGGGACTGTTGGCGAGCCTATAAATCCTGAGGCATGGAATTGGTATAATGAAGTTGTTGGTAAAGGAAATTGTCCAATTGTTGACACATGGTGGCAAACTGAAACTGGCGGGCACCTTTTAACCCCCCTTCCGGGAGCTACAGACACAAAACCAGGTTCTGCAACCAACCCATTTTTTGGCATTGAGCCAGTAATTTTAGACCCTCAAACAGGCAAAGAATTAACCGCTACTGAAGCAGAAGGAGTTTTGTGTATTAAAGACAGTTGGCCAGGGCAAATGCGTACTGTTTACGGAGACCATGATCGCTTTGTCAAAACGTACTTCAGCGATTATAAAGGGTATTATTTCACTGGTGACGGCTGCCGTCGCGATAGTGATGGTTATTACTGGATTACTGGTCGCGTCGATGATGTAATAAACGTATCAGGTCATAGAATGGGAACCGCAGAAGTGGAAAGTGCACTTGTTGCCCACCCTAAAGTTTCAGAGGCTGCAGTTGTCGGCTTTCCCCACGATATTAAAGGGCAAGGTATCTATTGCTATGTTACACTTATGTCTGGGGAAACACCTACAGAAGAACTGAGGTCGGAACTGAGGAACTGGGTTCGTAGTGAAATCGGGCCTATTGCTTCACCAGATCTGATCCAATGGGCACCTGGCTTACCTAAGACCAGATCTGGCAAAATTATGCGGCGAATATTGAGAAAAATCGCAGAGAATGATTATGGTGCTTTAGGCGATACATCGACATTGGCAGAGCCTGCCGTTGTAGATGATTTAATTATAAATAGAATGAACGATGCTTAAAGGATACAGCCAAATTTCCAAGGTTCTGGCAATTTAATCAGCTTTGGAAATTTTGCCTCAAATTTTCTCTAAGGGTTGTTTTTAAAACTTTCCCATAATTATTCTTGGGTAACTCGCTGACTTGGATATATCTTTTAGGCCTCTTAAACCGCGCAATATGCTCAAGGCAATGTTTATCCAAAACTTGTGACGAAATTTGATGGTCTTTTTCTGCCACAACGAACGCCACGACTTCTTCTCCCCACTCGTCACTATCGCCTCCAACTACTGAGGCTTCACTTACAGTTTCGTGGAGAAGTAAGATTTCTTCTACCTCTCGGGGGTATATATTTGATCCACCAGAAATAATCATATCTTTAGATCGATCGTGCATGGTAATGTAGCCGTCTTCGTCGATTGAACCCATATCTCCAGTCAAAAGCCAGCCGTTAACAATTGTTTTTGAGGTGGCCTCCCTATTATCCCAGTAACCTGGCATAACAAGCTCACCTCTCACCATAATTTCACCAATCTCTCCAGGGGTCATTGCGGCCCCTTCTTTATTTCCTATTTTAACTTCAACAGCAGATTGAGCGTAACCAACTGACTGTAAACGCTTCTTCCATTTTTTAGAGTCTCTATCTGCAACTTCAAATCTAGGAAGAACTGTTATTCCCATAGGACATTCACCTTGCCCGTACACTTGAATAAATAATGAACCAAACTGTTCTACCGCCTCAACTATATCCGATAAATACATGGGCCCTCCCGCATATACGATTGTGCGGATCCCATCTCCATCAAAACCACTTTTCTTGGAGAAAGTTGTTAACCTTTTTACCATGGTTGGAGCAGCAAACATATGAATGTTTTGTAATGTTTTAGCCAAAGAGAAAATTTCCTCCTCATCAAAACCACCGCTTATAGGTATTGCATGCCGAGCTCCAGCTAGTACATGCATGATGCTATATAGACCCGCTCCATGTGACATTGGTGCGGCATAGAGCGTTGTATCTGAGGGATAAACTTGGTCAACATCGGCAAAGTATGAAAGTGCCATAGTCTTTATCATACCATGAGTTATCATAACGCCTTTAGGCTTACCGGTAGTACCAGAAGTATAAAACAACCAAGCTAAGTCTTCAGAGAAGCACTTTACGGGTGGAATATGAATATTTGAATCAAATTGCTCCCACTTCGGATTGAATACAGTAACACCAGGAAAATTTATTTCAGAGATTGAACTCTCCTCACATAAAACATATGAACATGCGGCGTTTTCCAAAATCCAACCTACTTCTTTTGTGTGAAGCTTAGAGTTAATAGGTAAAATAACTGCCCCCATTGACCAGATTCCATAGAATGCAATTAAATATTCTGGGCAGTTGCGCATATATACGGCGACACGATCGCCTGGTTTGATACCTTCATTTTCTAAATGAGATCTTAGAGCACAAACAGCTAGCCAGAATTCCTTATATGTCGCAAGGCATTCAGAGCCCAGAAATATAGCTTGGCGGTTTGGGTGTCTTGCGGCAGCTCGTTCTAGCCAGATAGCAAGGTTCATGTCATAGGGCCTGCCAAATTAGGTTTAATAAATCTTAATAGATTAATATATCAAATATCCTACACAACAAACTGAACCTTTTATCAAATTAATTTTTGTAAAAACATTAATTAAAATCAATTTTTTCGAGAAGTTTTGCAGCAAGTTCTTTTCACAGCGACGAGCATGTCATATACAGTCGTAAACGGCTGGTGGTACAGTAAAAGGGACAAGAGGGCAAAATGGCAAAAAGTAATACCAACAAAGATGTGGATTTCATTGAAGCTTTAGCAGGACTGCTTCGCCAACATGACTTAAATGAAATTGAGGTAAGTAGGGAGTATGGAGAAGATGACAGCTTAACCGTAAGAGTAGCTAGAGGTGGTCAAGTTGTAACAGCAGCTCCAACACACAATATTCCTCAGACGATATCAACACCCGCTGTCCCTACAACTCCTGTACAAACCACACAATCGCAAGAGCCAGCTGATGACCCAGTATCACATCCCGGTGCTGTTACATCGCCCATGGTGGGCACAGTATACATGCAGCCCGAACCAGGCGCTCCCGCTTTTATAACAGTTGGCGCCTCTGTCTCAGAGGGGGATACTTTACTTATCGTTGAGGCAATGAAAACAATGAACCAGATCCCTGCCCCAAAATCTGGAGTAATAAAGAGAATATTAGTTGAAGATGGGGCAGCCGTGGAATTTGGCGCACCACTCGTTATTGTCGAATAGGACAAGCAATGTTCAATAAAATTCTAATCGCAAATCGCGGAGAAATTGCCTTACGAGTTATTCGTGCGTGTCGCGAAATGGGGATCAGATCTGTGGCAGTACACTCAACGGCAGATAGCGATGCAATGCATGTTCGAATGGCTGACGAAAGTGTTTGTATTGGCCCCGCGGCAGGGACTGCAAGCTATCTATCGATGCCAGCAATAATAGCTGCATGCGAAATTACGGGAGCTGAAGCAATTCATCCTGGGTATGGATTTTTGTCTGAGAATGCAAAATTTGTCCAAATAGTCGAAGATCATAGTCTAATTTTTATTGGTCCAACGGCGGAACATATTCGCGTTATGGGAGATAAAATTACAGCTAAAGATACAATGAAGGGCCTTGGTGTGCCATGTGTCCCCGGTTCAGACGGTGGTGTTCCCGACATAAATACCGCTAAAGAGATTGGTGCTGAAATAGGCTATCCCGTGATAATTAAGGCTACAGCCGGAGGCGGAGGCCGGGGAATGAAGGTTGCAAAAACGGAAGGCGAGATGGAGCAGGCCTTTATGACCGCTAGAGCCGAGGGCAAAGCAGCCTTTGGAAATGATGAAGTTTATATTGAAAAGTATTTAACGACGCCTAGACATATAGAAATCCAAGTCTTTGGTGATGGAAAAGGTACAGCAGTCCACCTAGGCGAAAGAGATTGCTCACTACAAAGACGTCATCAGAAAGTTTTCGAAGAAGCTCCGGGGCCTTGCATAACCCCTGAAGAGCGAGAAAAAATAGGTAAAATTTGTGCAGATGCAGTGGCCAAAATAAATTATATTGGAGCGGGTACCATAGAGTTTCTTTACGAAAATGGGAAATTCTATTTTATAGAGATGAATACTAGGCTCCAAGTTGAACATCCAGTTACCGAAAGCATTTTTGGTGTGGACTTGGTTCGAGAGCAAATCCGCGTAGCCTCTGGCTTGGATATGAGCTTTGGACAAAAAGATCTAACAATTAACGGGCATGCAATAGAGGTAAGAATAAATGCTGAAAAATTACCAAACTTTGCACCTTGCCCTGGAAAAATTACCGCATATCACGCACCTGGTGGCTTAGGTGTTAGAATGGACAGTGCGATTTATGACGGTTATTCGATACCCCCATATTACGACAGTTTAATTGGGAAACTGATAGTACATGGTCGCGACAGAAAAGAAGCTTTGGCCAGATTGTATGGGGCCTTGTCAGAGATAATTATCGACGGAATAGATACGACAATACCTCTCTTTGACGCTTTATTAAGAGAAGAGGATATTAATAATGGTACATATAATATCCATTGGTTGGAGCAGTGGTTAGAAAAAAACTTAGCTGAACCAAATTAATGTAGGAATTAACCAGAAGTTTTATTTCGAGGGTAAAAGTGATTAACTATTTGTCACCTGAAGTTCTCCTGTTTGCATACCAGCAAGGTCTTTTTCCAATGGCCGAAAGCCGTGATGCTAAACAAATCCAATGGATCCAACCCAAAAAGAGAGGAATATTCCCGATAGGAGAATTTCATATATCCAAGTCTTTAAGGCGTGCACTACTAAAAAATGACTACTCCATAAAAATAAATTCCAACTTCCCCAAAGTTATAGAAAAATGTGCCGATAGAAATGAAACCTGGATCAATAGCGACATTTATGATTGCTACTGCAAGTTGCACCAAGATGGATTTGCTCATTCAGTTGAAGTGTGGAAAGACAGCCAATTGATTGGGGGTGTGTATGGAGTTGCGATAGGTGCTGCCTTTTTTGGTGAAAGTATGTTTTCTGGGGAATCCAACGGATCAAAAATAGCTCTGGCATACTTACATGATAGGCTCTTAAAAACTGGATTTTTATTATTTGACACACAATTTTTAACGGAGCATTTAGCGAGCCTGGGTGCTATAGAAATTACTCAGGATGAGTATTTAACTAAACTAGAAACATCATTAAACAAAAATGCTAAGTTTGTAGATACTAACTATTCAGTGGATGTTGAAACCATCGCACACCGAAGCACCCAAACATCGTAACGCGCATCTTCTAAAGGGTTCAGTGCAGGTGATGAAGCAACCATCCACCCTCTAAATATTTCACTTTCAGATTTTTCTTTAAAAATTTTGAGGTGAGCGAAAGCGTCACCAACTGGATTGCTAACTGGATAACGACATTCAGAAAGAGTAATTGAAAGTTTCCAAAGTGAATATGTATCGCCAGATTTGAGTCCAAAGTCGACCACTTCTCCACTGACTTTATCCAAGCCTCTTAATAAAGCGCCATCAGCTATATTGGTTTCTTCTTTTGCATTTGCAAAAGACAGTGGGGATAAGAAAAAAATAACAAGTAATAAAAGCTTGCTCAATTATCGCTTCCTGAAACAAATTTCAGCAGCAAGGAAACCAAGCTCACAGAACCCTGTGTGTCGAGGAACTCATCACCAGGCTGCATGTAGTCATAAGAGGCACCAGGTATGATTTCTATAAAATTTCCACCCAGCAAACCCTCTGAACTGACGGTCAACGCACTGTCATCTGGAATATCTATTTGATTTTCGATAGCCAGTTTGGCTTCAGCTCGATAAGTCTCAACATTGAGAGATAAGTCGCTTACGGTNCCAACTTTNACACCGGCTAGGCGAANATCCGNNCCTACNTGTATTCCATCAGCAGATCTAAAATCCGCTATTAAATTATAGTGTTTTGAGTTTGACAGNGAAAGACTAGTGGTCTGATAAACAAAAACAATAAAGCCTAANGCAACAGNAAGCACAACNGCCCCAATTATTACCTCAAGTTTNTTTTCTTTCATTTATTTACTCCGGGCTCCACGCCTCGTAATCCTGTCGTTCTTTAAGATTTTTCCGCTTTAAAGAACCAGATGGTTTATATGATGCAAGACTACCCGTAACATTTGGCTTATGGGAAATTTCCCATGATTTCCTGGGCAGCGGCTTTTCAGTTGGTGGCTCATCCCATGTTTTATGCAACCAGCCATGCCATTCAGCACTTATCCGGCTGGCTTCAACCTCACCATTATAAATAACCCATCTACGATTATCATGCTTGTCTTTGAAAAATACATTACCGGCGTCGTCTTCACCCACTTTGACGCCCTTGCGCCAAGTATAGAGCTGTGTTCCTAAAGTTGGGCTATTCCACCATGTTGTAGCCTTAGAAAGCACGCTAGATACACCCATAATAAACTCCAATATTCTCCAATCTTTTATGCAATAGAAATTGAAAAACGTCCATATGCTTGGCAAAGCAAATTATGCAGATTGGTCTTCTTTTTGATTTTCCGCGTAGATCATGAGGGGACTTGTCTCAGAACTTACAGCCTCTTCGTTAACAACTACCTCTGTCACTTCATCCAGACCGGGCAAATCAAACATTGTGTCTAGTAATATATCTTCAAGAATAGACCTCAATCCTCGAGCTCCAGTTTTTCTCTCAATAGCCCTTTTTGCGATCGCATTTAAAGCATCGTCAGTAAAAGTTAACTTAGTATCTTCTAACTCAAAAAGCCTTTGATATTGTTTTACTAAGGCATTTTTAGGTTGAGTAAGTATTGTGACCAAAGCATCTTGGTCTAAGTCTTCTAGAGTGGCTAAAACAGGCAATCTCCCCACAAATTCGGGAATTAATCCAAACTTAAGTAGATCTTCAGGTTCTAAATCCTTAAATATTTCCCCTACACCACGCTCATCATCGTCACGCACATCTGCGCCAAAACCCATAGCGCTACCCTTGCCACGCTGAGCAATTATTTTATCAAGGCCTGCAAATGCACCGCCACAGATAAACAAAATATTAGTCGTATCGACTTGCAAGAACTCTTGTTGAGGATGCTTTCTTCCGCCTTGAGGAGGAACACTCGCCACTGTCCCTTCCATAAGTTTTAATAAAGCTTGCTGAACACCTTCACCAGATACGTCTCTTGTAATTGAAGGATTTTCAGATTTGCGGGTGATCTTATCAACCTCATCAATGTAGACAATTCCCCGTTGAGCACGCTCAACGTTATATTCTGAGGCTTGTAAAAGCTTTAAAATTATATTTTCAACATCTTCACCCACATATCCGGCCTCTGTGAGTGTAGTCGCATCGGCCATAGTGAAGGGAACATCAAGAATTCTAGCTAAAGTTTGAGCCAAAAGAGTTTTACCACACCCAGTAGGTCCAATCAGTAAAATATTTGACTTGGAAAGTTCTATATCACCCGATTTCGCGGAATGTTCCAAACGCTTGTAGTGGTTGTGTACAGCTACTGAAAGAACTCGTTTTGCTATTGATTGGCCAATAACATAGTCATCCAGGACGCCGCAAATTTCTCTAGGAGTTGGCACCCCATCGGACGATTTAAAGCCTGTTGCCTTGGTTTCTTCACGGATAATATCCATGCAGAGTTCAACGCATTCGTCACATATAAAAACCGTAGGACCAGCAATAAGTTTTCTAACTTCATGCTGACTTTTACCGCAAAAACTGCAGTAAAGTGTGTTTTTACTATCAGAGCCAGAATTTGTTGACATTAAACTCAGTCCTTTGTCTTATTCGGTGCCCATAATTAACTTTAGCTTAAGTCAGGCTTTCACGGTCTACAATGGCAAAATTCAAATTTTATTACTAAAAAGCAAATGTGATGCCAATTTACTCTTCTTCACTAGCAGCGCGCTGTGTAACGATTTCATCAATCAGACCCCACTTCTTTGCGTCTTCTGCTGCCATAAAGTTATCTCTCTCCAAGGCTGCCTCAACTGTCTTCAAAGACTGACCGGTATGTTTGACATAAATTTCGTTGAGCCGCTTTTTAAGTTTAAGAGTTTCCTCAGCATGTATCATAATATCAGTCGCTTGACCTTGATAGCCACCAGACGGTTGATGGACCATAATGCGGCTATTAGGCAAAGAATATCGCATTCCTGGCTCTCCCGCTGTCAATAGTAAAGAGCCCATAGACGCTGCTTGCCCAATTACCAATGTAGAAACTTTTGGTTTGATATACTGCATTGTATCATAAATTGATAAACCAGAAGTAACTACACCACCTGGGCTGTTTATGTACATACTAATCTCTTTGGATGGGTTTTCAGCTTCTAAGTGAAGCAGCTGAGCAACAATCAAACTGGACATACCATCATGCACAGCACCATTAAGGAAAATAATTCGCTCTTTTAAAAGTCTTGAGAATATGTCGTAAGCACGTTCTCCTCGGCTGGTTTGCTCAACCACCATTGGTACAAGTGAATTCATATAAAATTCTGCTGGATCGTTCATAGGGCCTGCCTTTTCTAAAGCGCATTTAAAATGTTCTAAACTCAATGTTAGTGTTGCCATGCCAAAGCTTCAAGAGGTCTCAAACAATTGACGCAAATAAAATTGCAACTTGTAAATTTAGAATAACAAAAGCTTGACCTGTGAATTTACTCACCTACTTGGCTGAGATGGCAGAAACTTTAGATCTTTTCGAGCAACCAAATCGAACAACAGCACTCAAACAGCTTGCTAATTTCGTGCCCAAAGCAGGAATGAGCTATACAAGCAAACGTAATTATGATTTTGGACCTGCAAATCATAATTACGTTTCCCAACTATCACCTTTTATTCGACGAAGAGTTCTCTCTGAAACAGAAGTTTTATCGTCAGTATTAAAAAAACATGGGCTTTCATCTTCAGAAAAGTTTGTACAAGAAGTTTTTTGGCGCACCTATTGGAAAGGTTGGCTCGAAATGAGGCCATCCGTTTGGTCTGAGTATCAAAGCGATTTAAAGCGATTGGAAGATCAGATCATGACTCAATCAGGCTTACGAAGGTCATGGGAAATGGCCTGTGAGGGTAACACTGAGATAGATTGTTTTGACTTTTGGGCTAAAGAACTGAAAGAGACTGGTTATCTTCACAATCATTCCCGCATGTGGTTCGCCTCAATTTGGATTTTTACATTGAATTTACCTTGGCAGCTTGGTGCAGATTTCTTCCTAAGGCATTTGCTTGATGGGGATCCAGCTTCAAACACTCTCAGTTGGAAATGGGTTGCTGGCCTTCAAACTCACGGGAAAACGTATTTGGCCCGTAGAGACAATATTTTTAAGTTCACAAATAATAGATTTGCACCGAATGGACTATCTTACTCAGCCCCAGCACTCCCCGGCATACCCCATCCTGGTCTGTCTTCATTGAACTTGCACAACACGCCGAAATCAAATCTCAAAACTGGGTTATTACTACACGACGATGACTTAGAACTTTCAACAATTTTAAACGGCCTACAAATTGACAGTACCATCGCAATTAACAATGCAAATGAATTAAGCCCATGGGAATGTGCAAAATCAGTTTATAAATTTGTTAACTCACTCATCGAGGATGCATCCAAAAGATATAAAGATAGAATAGGGACTGTAAAAATTGTAAAAAAGCCAGAAGAAATAATAGCCTGGAGCGAAGAAAATAATTTAGATCAGATAGTTACAGCCTATGCCGCCACAGGGCCGAATGCTACTATGATCACCAATCTGAATAGACTAGGTTTAAATATCATCCAGATTTCAAAGAAGTACGACCAAAAAGCTTGGCCACACGCTACGCACGGATTTTTTCGATTCAAAGAGAAAATCCCAGCCCTTGTTAAAGAGCTGGGTTTAACTTCTTAACCAAACATATCAGCTGTTATGCCGGCATACCAACCGAGTGACTCCTCATAAGTAGCCTTGCGCACGTCTGCCGTTTCGCCAGTTTTGGAAATGAACCCGTCCACTTTTGCGATTTTCTCATCAGTGGCTTTGTATGTGGCGCCAACTTTAACACCATCATTTGTATCAACTAGAGACCAGCATGTGTTAGAAAATTTAGCTGGGAACACTTTTGATCCTGTCAGCGCACCTCTGATAGCCATAGCTGCAACTTTAGCCTGAGAATTAGCTGAAAACCCTGATTTCGGCATATCACCTTGGGAAGATGCGTCACCAAGAACATGGATATTTCCATCAACTTTAGAGGACATATCGTGGGCGCTTACTGGTGCCCAATTCCCCTCTGTTATGCCAGCCATTTCACAAATTCGCCCAGCTTTCATTGCCGGGATAACATTACAGGCATCAACTTTGGTCTCTTCACCATCAATTGAAACTGTCATAGCCTCAGGATTAACTGAAACATTTGATCCACCAAATTCAGATCCAATCCAGTCAATCATTCCACTGTAGTGATTAGCCCAACCCTCTTGGAATAAACCCATTTTCGAAAACTTTGGTTTTGGGTCTGCGACGATAATTTTAGCCGTAGGATTAGATTTCTTAAGCATATGTGCAATCATTGAGATGCGCTCATATGGCCCGGGAGGACATCTATATGGATTAGGAGGAGCCACCATCGCAAAAACACCACCTTCTGGCATCGAAGAAAGTTGCGCTTTCAAAAGCTCAGTTTGGCTACCTGCTTTATAAGCATGTGGCATTTTATTTTGAGCATTTAAATCCCAACCCTCTACAGCACCATCAACAAAATCAATGCCAGGCGAGAGCACAAGCCGATCATAATTTAGTGTAGCTCCGCCAGCTAAAGAAACTGTCCTTGCTCCTCTGTCGATATCAACGGCCCAATCATGAACAACATTAATACCATATTCAGATGCAAGTTTTCCGTAACTATGTGCAATACTCCCCAAGTCTCTAAAGCCCCCAATATAGAGGTTAGAGAAAAAGCAAGTGTAATAGGTGCGGGATGGTTCTACTAGAGTTACATCAATTGCACCCTTACTGTCCTTAGCAATATACCTGGCTACAGTCGCACCACCGGCACCACCTCCAACAACAACAACACGTGGCTTTCCACTTGCCATAACCATAGGAGCTGACAAACTAGCAGTTACAGCAGCAGCAGTTTGAATAAACGAGCGTCTATTAATAGTCATACTTTCCTCCACTGTTTTTTCTGGGATACCCCAGTTTCTTTTTAGTCACTTTCCTAGTTTTTATTTAACCAGAAATTTTTACTGCAGCGAAGCAAAATAACTTGCTAGAGCTGCAATCTCTTCATCACCCAAACTTCCAGCCATCATTTGCATAACTGGATTTTCGCGTAATTTTTGTTTGTACTCATGTAAAGCATAAACAAAATCTTCTATTTCCCAACCATTTATTCCTGGAATACCCTCATTTGCATTGTCGGCACGGTGG
>NZGN01000087.1:0-28712 GCA_002691045.1 Marinovum sp. | reverse complement strand
AATTAAAAACCGTAAGAAATAATATAACTTATTTTACCGTCAGTTTTCTCTAAAGTTACGCATACCCTGTAATTAGTCATTCACCTTAAAAAACCCACTATATATTGAGTCGAAGATTCTCAAAGGTGAGAGAACTTCTTTAGAAAATTAAAAATTCTTATCGTTTTAGTGAACAACAACATCATCAGGAGGAGAAACTCCTGATGTTCCAATCCGATCACCAACGATTAGACCATCCGATCCGGCCGCTATATAAACCGTGTCGTTATCATCAATATCTCCCGACAATAACATTTCAGCGATAGGGTTTTGTATTGCGTTCTGAATAACCCTTTTCAAAGGACGAGCACCAAAAACTGGATCATAACCTTCATTTGCCAACCAAGCTTTAGCGCCGACATCCAAATCAATTTGAATATTTCTAGACGCTAAGCGCTTTGATAATTTAGTGAGTTGAATATCAACGATTGCCGACATGTCTTCCCTAACCAATCTGTCAAAAACCAAGATCTCATCAAGTCGATTTAAAAATTCTGGGCGAAAGTGAGCTCTGACAGCATCCATCACATCTCGCTTAGCTTCAGATGAATTTGAGCCCTCAGGTAATTGACTAAGAGCTTGCGCTCCCAAATTAGATGTCAAAATAATAAGCGTTTGTTTGAAGTTCACAACACGACCATGGCTATCGGTAAGCATGCCATCATCCAAAACCTGGAGCAAAATATTAAAAACATCGGGGTGAGCTTTCTCAACCTCATCAAACAACACTACTTGATAAGGTCTACGTCTTACTGCTTCGGTTAGAACACCACCTTCGTCATACCCAACATAACCCGGAGGTGCCCCAATCAATCTTGCTACCGCATGCTTTTCCATGAACTCAGACATATCCACTCGCATCATTGCTGTTTCATCCTCAAACAAAAATTCTGCAACTGATTTAGTCAATTCAGTTTTTCCAACACCTGTTGGGCCCAGAAATAAAAATGAACCAAGTGGCCTATTTTCATCATTTAAACCAGCACGCGCTCTACGCACTGCATTTGCAAGCGCACGAACAGCTTTTTTCTGACCAATTACTCTATTTTCCAGAGCCTCTTCCATACGGAGCAGCTTATCGCGCTCACTTTCTAAAATTTTCGTTGTGGGTATGCCAGTCCAGCGCTCAACAACTGCAGCGATCTGATCAGGTCTTACAGTCTCCTCAACAATTTTACCTTCCGCTTCTTTATCTTCGGCATTCGATAATAGTTTTTCAAGCTGGGGAATTATGCTGTAAGATAGTTCGCCCGCTTTGGCCAAGTCACCCAAACGTTTTGCTGCATCAAGATCAGAACGAGCTTTCTCTAATTGTTCTTTTAAATCACGTGCACTTGCTAATTCGTCTCTTTCTGCCTGCCATTTTGCAGTAAGTTCAGTACTCCTTTCCTGCAAACCAATCAGATCTTTTTCTAGAGATAAAAGCCTTTTCTTAGAAGCTGTGTCTTCTTCTAAGCGCAAGGCCTCTACCTCTATTTGCTTTTGTAGTATTTCTCTGTCTAGAGCATCGAGCTCCTCAGGCTTGCTATCCACTTGCATTCTTAAGCGACTGGCCGCCTCATCTACAAGATCTATCGCTTTATCTGGTAAAAAACGATCTGTAATGTAGCGATTTGAGAGCGTTGCAGATGCAACCAAGCTAGCATCTGAAATTCGCACCCCGTGGTGTAATTCATATTTTTCCTTAATACCCCTTAATATAGAAATTGTATCTTCTACAGTTGGTTCTTGAACAAATACTGGCTGAAATCGCCGCGCCAAAGCGGCATCTTTTTCCACATATTTTCTATATTCATTGAGGGTGGTTGCGCCTATGCAGTGTAATTCACCACGAGCGAGTGCTGGTTTTATTAGGTTTGCTGCATCCATAGCCCCTTCTGTTTTTCCAGCACCGACGAGGGTGTGCATTTCGTCAACAAACAAAATAACTTCGCCTGCTGCGGCAGAGATTTCAATTAAAATTGACTTTAATCTCTCTTCAAATTCGCCCCGATATTTGGTGCCAGCAATTAAAGCGCCCATATCAAGCGCCATTAATTTTTTGTTCCGCAAAGATTCTGGGACATCACCATTTACAATTCTCAAAGCCATGCCTTCAGCGATAGCTGTTTTTCCAACACCCGGCTCTCCAATCAAAACAGGATTATTTTTGGTTCTTCTGGAAAGTACTTGCATCGCGCGACGTATTTCCTCATCCCGACCTATAATTGGATCAATTTTTCCTTCGCGAGCAGCTTGTGTCAGGTCTTGGGCATATTTATCCAAAGCTTGGTAGTTATCCTCTGCACTGGGGCTATCTGCTGTACGGCCTTTACGCATTGCCTCAATTGATTTGTTGATTTTTTGTGCACTTATCCCTTCTGAGAGCAACGCTTCTTTCGCACCAGATTTTACTATAGCAAGTGCAGTCAAAAGCCTTTCCGCAGCAACAAATTGATCACCGGCCTTCTGTGCAAGCGTTCCCGCCTCATCCAAAACTTTTAAAAAGGATGGATCAGCAAAAGGCTGTATGTTTCCCTTAACCTTAACTTGTTTTTCAAGGAGTCTGTGAAGGAAACTTGCTATTTCTTCTACACTTCCATCAGAATTGGATATTAAATTTGCGGCTAGACCTTGCTCGTCATCAATTAGCGCTTTCAGCAAATGTTCTGGCAAAAGCCTTTGATGGTTTTCACGAATTGCTACCGATTGAGCATTTTGAACGAAACCTTTTGCTCGTTCCGTGAACTTATTTAAGTCCATGGTGACTCTCCTTCTTGTTAAGCGCCTTCTCAAACACCTAAAATGCAGCGCGTCCAATTTGGCCTCGCATATGAAGTGGGAATGATGTTGATAAATTTCAAGATTAGGAACTCAGGAACATAAGGATCAAAACCTTATTAAATATTTTAGCTATTTGCTTGACGTCAAAAAAGTTCACTGAAAAAAGCATGTAACAATACTCAAGATTCAGGAAAAAAATGTCAGATGATCGATTAATAGTTGCCTTGGATGTTCCAAATGTAATCGCCGGCATGGATATGGTCAGCAAGTTAGGTGAGACTGTATCTTTTTATAAGATTGGGCTTGGTATGTTAACTGGCGGTGGTCTTGCCCTAGCAGATGAATTAAAACAACAGCATAACAAGCGCATTTTTTTAGATCTCAAACTTTTTGATATCGGCACGACAATTGAGGCAGCTGTAAGAGGTATAGCACAATACGATTTAGACTTTCTGACAGTGCACGGCGATCCAAACGTAGTTAAAGCTGCCAAAGAAGGTGCTGCCGGTTCAAATTTGAAAATTCTAGCTGTGACTATTTTAACTTCGGTAGATCGAGAAGATTTGAACAGTAATCTATACAAATCTGGCAATATCAGTGACTTAGTTTTGGAAAGAGCTGAAAAAGCATTTCACGCAGGTGCGGATGGAGTCATTGCCTCTCCGCTTGAAAGTAAAAGTATTAGAAATTTAAACAGTGCCTCAGAAAAAATAATCGTTACACCTGGTGTCCGGCCTGAAGGTTCTGATTTAGGTGATCAAAAACGAGTTTCCTCACCAAATGAAGCTATAAAAAATGGGGCAAATCATATTGTGGTAGGCCGGCCAATAATTAAATCTTCAAATCCTAAGCGTGCCGCACAGGATATCTTAAGCGAAATCAACCGCTAACAGCTTAGCCTTGACGCGCCTTAAAACGTCTTTGTGTTTTATTTATTACATAAACACGTCCACGGCGCCGAACAACGCGGCAGTCGCGATGGCGCTGCTTAAGCGAACGGAGTGAATTTTTAACCTTCATAAGGCTCTCCTTTTTTTCGCGGTGCATAAAAGCACCTTTAGTTTGCTCAAACGAGCTCAAATGGTGGGCGGTACTGGGATCGAACCAGTGACCCCTACGATGTCAACGTAGTGCTCTACCGCTGAGCTAACCGCCCAAACCGACGAACTAGCACCCCAACAAAAGGGGCGCGGGGATACCGCGCCGATAGGCGGTCTATAATATTACATTGATCAGACATCAAGAGCTTTTGCTTTATTATCTTTTAGGCTATCCTTTCATTATGAGCGACGCTTTTGCCGATATAAGACAACATAGTATAGTTGAACCACGACCACTAACATCTGGCGTTGTTTTCGCTTTGCCACATTCAGGCCGAGACTATGGAATATCATTTTTGCGTCAATCGGCATTAGATGCTCAGTCGATTCGATCATCGGAGGATGCATTTTTAGATCAGTTAGTAGATGGTATTGAAGATTATGGGGCACCAAAAATAATTGCGCATGCACCAAGAGCGTTTATAGACCTAAACCGTTCAACTGACGAATTAGACCCTGCTTTAATAAGCGGACTAAAAAACAATATCAGAAATCCTCGAATTTCATCCGGACTGGGAGTGATACCAAGAGTTGTTTCCCATGGAAAATCAATATACCGTGGCAAACTTAACTTCGAACAGGCAAAAGCAAGGATTGAACACTACTGGGAGCCTTATCACACTGATTTATCGAAACTTTTAAAAAGAGCCCAATCTATTTTTGGTCAAAGTTTATTGATAGATATGCATTCAATGCCACATGAAGCTGTATCAACGCAGTCATCAATTTTGAAGAGCCCAGAAATTGTTGTGGGAGACAGATTTGGGATGTCGAGTGACCCTGAGTTCACAAATCGTGTTATTTCAATCTTGAAACAGCATAATTTCCGAGTTGCAAAAAACACACCTTTCGCTGGAGCATTTATAACCAAACACCATGGTAATGTTAAAGAGCGGATCCATGCTCTTCAACTTGAAATAGATCGCTCTTTATACATGGATGAAGAGCAAATACAGCCACACTCAGGTTTTGAAAAATTAAAATCAAAACTATTCCCGGCGCTTATTCAAATTTCATCAATCATTTATAAATCAAATAAAATTGCCGCTGAATAATCAAAGAAGCGATCTGCCTTTTATGACCGCTTCCTCTCCATATTTCTCTCTAATTTGATCTGTTACTCGCTCAACTTTAATTCGATTAGTCGCACCTCCATCTAGCAACTCTGGTTCGCGCTCTGCTTGGCTTGCCAAGCAGAGACCAGATAAACCTGCTCCTACTAGTCTAAAAGGACCATTTGAAATTGACGCCTTTATTAACGGGAAAGTCATTCGGAAGAGAGCATCTGCCAAATTTGTTGGATCTCGCAAAGTTACTCGTCTTGTGATTAGTTTATGGTTTGATGTCTTCAGTTTTAGAATTGCGACTGAACCAGCTAGACCTTTGAACTTGGCCCTTGATGAAACTTTCTCACAAAGTCTCCATAAGTGAACCTCTAGAATGCGTAACTCACTCGTATTTTCAGATAAAGTTGTTTCATTAGAAATAGACTTTATTCGATCGTTATTTGAAACCAGCCGACTGTCTTGTCCCCTTGCTAAAAACCACAAACGCTCGCCCATAGCTCCAAATTTGTTTGCTAGATCTTTTCTATCCCATCTCAACAAATCAGAAAAAGTCCTGATACCAGATTTTTCTAATGATTTTTGGGTTGAGGCACCCACTCCCCAAATCAAACGAACGGATTGATCCTTTAAAAAGCTGCTAGTTTCCTGTTTNCCAATTATTGAAAANCCNTTTGGTTTGTTTTGATCAGAAGCTACCTTAGCCAAAAATTTATTATGCGAAAGCCCAATCGATCCTGTTANNCCCAAGTTACAGGTTATCCGCTCCATCAATTTTGCAAGCATTACAGCTGGTGGAACGCCGTGTAATTTACGAGTGCCAGATAAATCCATGAAAGCTTCATCAAGCGATAAAGGTTCGACTAAGGGCGTGATATCATTCATCATTTCCCGGATCTGTTGGCTTATTGCAGCATAAACTTTCATCCGTGGCCTGATGACAACTGCGTCTGGACACTTTTCTAAAGCTTTAAACATAGGCATTGCTGACTTCACACCACGTATTCTTGCTATATAGCAAGCCGTCGAAACAACACCGCGTTTCCCACCTCCAATAATTACAGGTTTGTCTGCTAAATCTGGGTTATCTCGCTTTTCAACACTTGCATAGAAAGCATCGCAATCCATATGGGCAATATTGAGATCAAACAATTCATTATGGGATACAATTAAAGGTGAACGGCAAATTGGACATCGCCCTTTTTCACTGAAAGTATTGAAACATTTTCTGCATAAAGCTGGCATATCTTAGTATCGCATAATGAAGATTAAAATTTTAAAGTTTCATTATTCGTTCCACCGGTTCACAATCGGATAACGCCTATCAAGCCAGAAAGCACGCTTGCTCAATCTGGTTCCTGGAGCGGACTGATAGCGTTTGTACTCATTTATAAATAAAAGCTTTTGGATACGTTTTGCATCCTCTTCACTGTATCCCTCATCTATGCAATCTTTAATTGTTCCATCGTCATCAACGAGAATTTTAAGTATCCCATCCAAAACAAAATAATCTGGCAAACTATCGCTATCTTTTTGGTTAGGACGCAATTCAGCACTAGGCGGTTTTTCAATTATATTAATCGGAATGATATTCGTTCCAGTAGCTTTCATCCAAGGCCGTTCATTTTCATTTCGCCATCTACATATGTCAAATACGCGAGTTTTGTAGAGATCTTTTATTGGATTATAACCACCGGCCATATCTCCATAGATTGTAGCGTAGCCAACCGAAACTTCTGATTTATTACCCGTTGTTAAGAGCATCTCCCCAAATTTATTGGATATCGCCATTAGCAAAACACCTCTCAACCTAGATTGAATATTTTCCTCCGTTAAATCAGGTTTTGTGCCCTTAAAAAGATCTGAAAGAGTGTTAGATATAGCCAAACGACTATCCTCTATCGAAAGATAATCGTATCGACATTTTAAATTTTTTGCTAATTCTAAAGCATCCTCAAGTGAGGTTTCACTCGTATATTCGGATGGTAGCATAACAGCTCTCACAGCTTCCGGACCTAACGCATCGGCAGCTATAGTTGCTACGAGAGCACTATCGACACCACCGGACAGCCCTAAAACAACCTTCTCAAAACCTGCTTTTCTGCAATAATCCCTTAATCCGATAACCATAGCGAAATAGTCTGACTCCATAGCATCTAAAATGCGTGACTTCTTCCCCGTATCGGCTAACCAACCTTCCGCTGATTTTCTAAAAACACAAGTAGCAATACTTTCCTCAAATTGCGGTAACTGCAATACAAGTTCTCCACCTGGATTTAAAACAAAAGATCCACCATCAAAAACCTGATCATCTTGTCCTCCCACAAGGTTTAGATAAACTAAAGGCAATCCACTCTCTATTACCCTTGAGACCATTACATTCTGTCTAATTTCGGTTTTTCCCCTGTAGTATGGACTTCCATTTGGAACCAAGAGAGTTTGAGCTCCAGTTTCCGCAAGTGTTTCTACTATGTCCGTATGCCATGCATCTTCACAAATTGGGCTTCCTATTCGCATTTTCCCAATCTGAAATGGTCCATCCACGTTTCCTGATGAAAACAAACGCACCTCATCGAAAACTTCTTCATTCGGAAGATGATGTTTTTTAATAACAGCCTGTATTTTTCCATCCGCTAAAATATAATAGGAATTATATAGTTTATTATCGCCATAAAATGGACCACCGATAGCAACTGCGGGACCCTGCGCACAGGCTTTAGCTATTTGGTCAATGGAACTAATAGCAGCTTTCTGAAAAGCAGTTTTTAAAATTAAATCTTGCGGATTATATCCAGTTATAAACAGTTCCGGAAAAGCAATAAGGTCACTGCGCTGATCACGCGCTATTTCCCACGCTTCCATGACTTTCTGCGTATTTCCGCTTAGGTCTCCAACGGTTGCATTAAGTTGGGCCAAAGAAATTTTAAATTCATCGCTCATGTTTAGTCCCTTACGGCTCAACACTTAGCAGAAATTTTATAGGTGGAAAGTTTTAACTATGTAAAAAGATTATTTCTACATTTCCTCAACCTCAACAACTCCATTCAAGCTTTTAATTGCTCCTCGGATTTGTGGGTTTATGGGAAAGCTCTCGCCTAGATCAATTTCAATTTCTCCAGGCAAGGAGGGACTTATAAGTCGTAAATATATTGGACCTTTAGCTCCAAGTTTAACTTGATCTTTAGATTGATCTAAAACAGAAGCAACAGAACTTATAACGTTCTCATCATTTACAAATATTCGCATTCCTTCTGCATCAACATTTGAAATGCCGGCATCTAAGGGACTAATTGATCTAGCCAACAACTTGATTTGATCGGACTCCAGAGAGGCTTCTGCTGTTAATAGAACCTTAGAACCGGTTTCTAGATATTCTCTGGATTTCTCCAAAACTTCTGAGAATAGTGTAGCCTCATAAGACCCTGTTTTATCACTTAGTTGTAGGAACGCAAAACGGTTGCCTCGCGCTGATTTTCGTTCCTGTCGATTGGCTACTACTCCTGCCATTTTAGCAACAAAAGGGCCTGCCTTTGCTTTGCTAACCACTTCATCTAAGGTCAAAACTCCATTTCGTTTCAAAGCAGTAGCATAATCACCTAGTGGATGGTCAGATAGATAAAAACCAATAGCTATATATTCCTCAGCCAGTCGTTCAGCAGGAAGCCAGTCTTGAAAGTCTTTGATCCGAGGCTCTGGTAAGTCATCCCCAGTTTCTCCAAAAAGCGAAACCTGGTTTGAAGATTTTTGTTCATGGACGGCCACAGAGTAGTTGACTAAATCCTCAAGAGCTTTAAAGACTCTTTTCCTATTATAATCCAGTTCATCAAAAGCACCAGCTCTAACCAGCATTTCTAAAGGTCTTTTGCCTATTCGTTTTAGATCCACTCTTCTAGCAAAATCAAAAAGGGTTGAAAAAGGAGTTGAATTTCTAGCCTCTACAATCAGTTGCATAGCCTCGATCCCAACATTCTTAAGTGCACCCAAGCCGTAAACCAGAGACCCGTCAACTACTGAAAATGTCGCAAAGGATTTATTTATACAGGGAGACACATATGAGAGCTCTAGTTCTTTCTTAACAACCTTCTCAAAATACGTTGCGAGTTTATCTGTTAAATGAATATCGCAATTCATTACCCCAGCCATAAATTCTAGAGGGTGATTAGTTTTCAACCACGCAGTTTGATAGCTAACCACTGCATAAGCTGCTGCGTGTGATTTATTAAAACCGTAGTTTGCAAATTTTTCTAGTAAATCAAAAATCTCAGAGGCTTTTTTTGTATCAACTCCATTTTCAGCAGAGCCTTTTTCAAATTTTGGGCGCTCCGCATCCATCGCTTCCTTTATTTTTTTACCCATCGCTCTTCGAAGTAAGTCTGCTTCTCCCAAACTATAACCAGCCATAACCTGAGCGATTTGCATAACCTGCTCTTGGTACACAATTATGCCTTGAGTTTCTTCTAATATATCATCAATCAAAGGGTGTATTGACGCGCGCTCCTTCAAGCCATTTTTAACTTCGCAATAGGCAGGGATATTTTCCATGGGCCCTGGGCGATATAAGGCAACCAAAGCCACAATATCTTCAATGCTAGTGGGTTTCATACGCTTGAGAGCATCCATCATGCCCTGACTTTCAACCTGGAAAACGGCATAGGTTTTAGCCGACGAATAAAGCTGATAAGTGGCTTCATCGTCCAAAGGAATAGCATTTATTTCATTTTCAGCACCACTATGTGGAACATAAAGTTCTTGCCCGTCGGCATTTACATGAAGAGCGCGTCCAGATTTTAAAATTAACTCCACAGCATTTTGAATGACTGTTAACGTTTTCAAGCCCAAAAAATCAAATTTGACCAATCCCGATTGCTCAACCCATTTCATATTATATTGAGTGGCCGGCATATCCGATTTTTGATCTTTATATAGTGGAACTAATGAATCTAATGGACGATCACCTATTACAACACCAGCGGCATGAGTGGCTGCATTTCTGAGTAAACCCTCGACTTCTTTTCCGTAATTGAGAAGCCTTTCGACAACTTCCTCATTTCTCGCCTCTTCTTTGAGTCTTGGCTCTTCTTCAATTGCTTTCTCTATCGATACAGGCTTTACACCTTCAACTGGGATCATCTTTGCAAGACGATCCACCTGTCCATATGGCATCTGCAAGACACGACCAATATCTCGAATAGCAGCTTTTGATAATAAAGCGCCGAAGGTAATTATTTGCCCAACACGATCGTAACCATATTTTTCTTGGACGTATCGTATAACCTCCTCTCTACGATCCATACAAAAATCAATGTCAAAATCTGGCATTGAAACTCTGTCTGGATTCAAAAAACGCTCAAACAGTAAAGAATATCTGATTGGATCTAAATCAGTTATTGTCAGTGAGTAGGCTACTAAAGATCCTGCACCAGAACCTCTACCTGGACCTACAGGTATTTTGCTTTTTTTTGCCCACTGAATAAAATCTGCCACAATCAAAAAATAGCCTGGGAAGCCCATATTTATAATCACATTTAATTCAAAATCTAATCGTTTTTGATATTCCTCAACTGAGACCGCATGGTGTATTACCTGCAATCGTTTCTGTAATCCTTCATTGGCTTGACGACGCAATTCAGCCACCTCATCGTCCGCAAATTTTGGTAAAATTGGATCACGGCATGAAACCATAAAGGAGCAGCGTTGAGCTATTTCTACTGTATTTTCAACCGCTTCAGGTAAATCTGCAAAAAGCGCCAGCATTTCCTTTGGATTTTTGAAATAATGTTGCCGTGTTAAACGCCTTCTTGGCTCCTGCTGATCGACATAAGCACCATCGGCTATACAGAGTAATGCGTCATGAGACTCAAATGCTTCCGGATTTAAAAAATGCACATCATTTGTAGCAACAATTGGGATGTCCATTTCGTAGGCAATTTGTAAAAAGATAGGCTCTGTTTTTTGCTCAAGAGCAGGTAGTCCGCCCTCCTCAGGATGTCGCTGTAATTCGATATAGAACCGGTCATCAAATATTTCTAATAGGTTAGCGGCATAATCTGTTGCTTTATCTATCTGTCCTTCTTCAATCAATGAACCTATAGGCCCATCGGGACCTCCCGAGAGACATATTAAGTCATCAGAGTGATCTTTTAATTGAGTAAGTTCTAATCTTGGGAAACCTCTCTTTTCTTCGTCGAGGTAGAGGCAAGAATTTAATTTCATTAAATTTTGATAGCCCTTTTCACTCTGAGCGATCAAAATAATTGGCGCTACTTTAGGAAGCGAGTCTCCAACTTTTGGATCTGTATATTGAATGTCTATCTGACAACCAATTATCGGCTGTACACCTTTACTGCTGGCAGAGACTGAAAATTCTAACGCGCAAAATAAATTATTTTTATCTGTTACCGCTACTGCGGGCATATCCGATTCAATGCAAAGTTCAGGCAGAGATTTTAAACGAATTGCCCCCTGTAAAAGCGAGTATTCAGAATGAACTCGTAGGTGGACAAATTGGGCAGCCGAAGACATAGAATTTCCAGAAAATTAAATCTTACATAAGGTTTGCCCCAATTTTTATTTTTTAACAACGCGAATTTCTAAAAATTTGGACTTGAGCAAGAAATTAATGTCCGTAAAGTGAGAGTCTCTTAAAGTCGTTAATTGAAAGTTTATGGAGGAATGTCGCGTGGCCGAAGTTTTGCTGCAAATAGACGGCATATCCAAATCATTTCCCGGTGTAAAAGCTAACGATGAAGTAAGTTTTCAGATCAATTCAGGGGAAATACACGCACTACTGGGCGAAAACGGCGCTGGAAAATCAACGCTTGTGAAAATGATATACGGCTTAATGCAGCCAGATTCGGGAAATATGAAGCTGAGTTCAGAAAATTTCAGACCCTCAGAACCAAGCAAGGCTCGACAAAGCGGTATAGCAATGGTCTTCCAACATTTTTCTTTATTTGATGCTTTAAATGTTGCCGAAAACATTGCTTTAGGGATGGAAAATCCACCAAAATTACAAGACTTGTCAGAAAAAATTGAAACTGTATCAAAATCATATGGGCTTCCATTGGACCCTAAAAGATTAGTTGGCCAATTATCCGCTGGTGAGCGTCAACGAGTTGAAATCATTCGATGCCTTCTTCAAAATCCTAAATTACTGATAATGGATGAGCCCACTTCTGTTTTGACACCGAATGAAGTCCAGACACTTTTTGAGACGCTCTTAAGGTTGAAGAATGAAGGCAAATCAATCTTATACATCTCACACAAATTGGCAGAAATTCGTGAAATTTGTGATTATGCAACAATTCTTCGAGGCGGAAAAAAAGTAGGCTCCTGTATACCCAAAGATACCAGCGCAAAGCAAATAGGAGAAATGATGGTTGGCAAATCTTTCTCCAACCCTTCTAGAAAAACTCGGGCATTTGGTGAGGAATTATTAAAAGTTGCTAATCTTTCTATTCAAACCAAAAGCTTTTTTGGGACCTCATTATCAGACATCAATTTTTCTGTTCGTGTCGGAGAAATATTAGGAATTGGAGGCGTGGCAGGCAACGGTCAAGATGAACTACTATCAGCGCTTTCTGGTGAAGAGAAAACAAGTCCATCAACAATAAAAATATTTGATCAACCTATTGGTAGATTAGCTCCAGATAAGCGCAGAGCTTTAGGGATGAGAGCGGCTCCAGAAGAGAGGTTGGGTCATGCAGCTGCACCTGCAATGACATTAATTGAAAACACGCTTATCACCTCTCACTCCGACGATGTAATAAACCAGTGGGGAATTATTAATTTTGATACTGTAAAAGAAAAAACAAAAGATATTGTTTCTGAATTTGATGTCAGGACCCCTACTTTAGATAATGCAGCGGCTTCCTTATCAGGTGGCAATTTACAAAAATTTGTAATCGGTAGAGAAATTTTACAAAAACCACGCGTTTTTGTTGTTAATCAACCCACTTGGGGCGTTGATGCAGCAGCAGCTGCATTTATAAGACAATCAATACTAAATTTAGCTTCACATGACTCAGCCGTCGTTGTAATTAGCCAGGATTTAGACGAGCTTTTCGAAATTTGCGATACTTTTGCCGTTTTAACAAATGGGCGTATGTCAAAATTACACGATATGCGCAGCTTATCATCGGAAGATATAGGTTTATTAATGGGAGGATCTGATTTGGATCTTAAAAACCATGATAAGGCTTGAGAAACGTCGCAGTATTTCTAAGTTCTGGACAACCATAACGCCAGTTATTGCAGTTTCTTTGACCATGTTATTTGGAGGATTGATGTTTGGGCTCTTGCTGGGCGATTTTCCTTCTGCATTTGGTGCGATTAAATTAATATTCTGGGATCCTTTATTTGATGAAAATTTTGCCTCATATTCCAGACCTCAACTTCTCGTAAAAGCAGGGCCAATCATTCTAATTGCTCTTGGACTTTCGATTGGTTTTAAAGCTGGGATATGGAATATTGGTGCTGAGGGACAATATATTTTGGGAGCGATCTTTGGTGCCTCTATTGCTCTTAGTCTTTACCCTCAAGAGAGCGTATTTATTTTTCCAGCGATGATTTTAGCGGGGGCTCTGGGAGGATTTATTTGGGCACTTATACCGGCTCTTTTGAAAGTATATTTTAAAACAAACGAAATATTGGTTTCGTTAATGCTAGTATATGTTGCAGAAAACATTCTTGCTTCCGTCAGCCAAGGCCTTTTGCGAAATCCAGAGGGCATGGGACTTCCAGGAAGTAGGAATTTAAAAGATTACCCAAGCGCGCATAATTCTGAACTGCTTGTTAATTCTGGAATGCACTGGGGCGTGCTAACAGCATTTTTAGCTGTAATTTTAGCTTATTTTTTATTTCTAAAACATCAAAAAGGCTACGAAATAAGAATAACCGGTGAAGCGCCAAAAGCAGCTTATTTCGCTGGTATTAATCCGTCAAAAACAATTATTTTTTGTATGGGCATGTCTGGGCTTTTGGCCGGATTGGCTGGCCTCTTTGAGGTGGCCGGGCCTGCAGGGCAAATCACTATGTCTTTCAATTCAGGCTATGGTTTCACTGCAATCATCGTTGCATTTTTGGGGCGTTTAAATCCCCTGGGTATATTATTGGCAGGTCTTCTAATGGCATTAACTTATATAGGCGGTGAAATGGCCCAGCTTATGCTTGCATTACCAGGAGCTTCAATTCAGCTACTGCAAGGAATGCTTCTCTTCTTTTTGTTGGCAACAGATATTTTTACCAATTACAGATTTAAATCCAGGGGTTCTTAAAATGGTGATTTTTGGTATAGACCTAGTACTGCTTATTCCTGCCCTTATGATCTCTGCAACACCTGTCCTCCTAGCCGCTATTGGTGAAGCCGTTGTTGAAAAATCAGGAGTTTTAAATCTTGGAGTGGAGGGAATGATGATAACAGGTGCTGTTATCGGTTTCATTTTCGCGGTAAATACCCAAATACCCTTATACGGCTTTATCTGCGCTGCTTTTGCTGGGGCTTTGCTATCTGTACTGTTTGCAGTTTTGACCCAGTACATTATGTCCAATCAAGTTGCTACAGGCTTAGGATTAACAATGGTGGGTCTTGGCTTATCCGCATTGATTGGCAAACCTTACGAAGGAATAAGAAGCCCAACTTTGTCCAAAATAGAAATACCCATTCTTTCAGATATTCCAATTGTAGGACTAATGATTTTTTCTCATGACGCAATCGTTTATTTTTCAGTTATTCTTGTTGGGACAGTAGCCTTTGTTATTAGCAAAACCCGTGTTGGCTTAGTACTGAGGGCTGTTGGAGAAAACCAAGAGGCCGCCCATGCCCTTGGTTACAAAGTGGTCAGAATCCGCTTTCTTGCAATTATGTTTGGAGGCGCAACAGCAGGAATTGGAGGTGCTTATATAAGTCTAGCCCGTGTTCCACAGTGGACGGAAGGAATGACGGCAGGTGCCGGCTGGATTGCGCTTGCCCTTGTTGTATTTGCTAGTTGGAAACCTTGGCGAGTTCTTTTAGGTGCTTATCTTTTTGGCGGCATTACAGTTTTACAGCTCAATTTACAGGCAATAGGTGTAGCAATTCCAGTAGAAATTCTTTCAATGTCACCATATCTCGTGACAATAGTCGTTCTGGTAGGTATATCTTTGTTTGGACATCACACCGCGCCCGGCTCGCTGGCGCGACCTTTCCACGCCTCACAATGAGGCAAAACATTAACAGGAGATATCATGAAATTTAAATCCTTACTAACAGGCGTGCTGCTCGCCTTTGGTTTCGGCACTGTGGCATTTGCTGCAGATGTCAAGGTTGGTTTTGTATATGTCGGTCCAGTCGGGGACTACGGCTGGACATACGAACACAACGAAGGCCGGCTGGCAATAGAAGAACATTTTGGTGACCGAGTTGAAACAATTTATCAAGAAAGTGTTGCATACGGAGCAGACGCTGAACGTGCCATAACCACAATGGCCATGCAGGGCGCTGATCTTATATTCACTACTTCCTTTGGATATATGGACCCAACCCTTAGCGTCGCTGAAAAATTCCCAAATGTAAAATTTGAACATGCGACAGGTTTCAAACGATCTGAAAATGTATCGACGTATTCAGGCCGTTTTTATGAAGGGCGTGCAATACAAGGCCACATTGCAGGGAAAATGACTAAAACAAATAAGATTGGCTATATTGGTTCTTATCCAATTCCCGAGGTTGTTCGCGGTATAAACTCTGCTTACCTTCATGCCAAAAAGGTAAACCCTGATGTCGAATTCAATATAATTTGGATCTACACATGGTTTGATCCAGCAAAAGAAGCGGACGCTGCAAAGGCTTTAATTGACCAGGGCGCGGATGTTATTCTGCAACATACTGACTCCACTGCACCTCAAGCTGCCGCAAAAGAAGCTGGAAACGTAATCTCGTTTGGCCAGGCATCAGATATGGCTGCTTATAAACCATTTCCAAGAGTGTCCTCAATTATCGACGATTGGGCCCCTTACTACATTGCAAGAACACAAGCTGTATTGGATGGCACTTGGGAGTCCACTGATACTTGGGATGGTATCGGACCAGGAATGGTTTCCATAGGAGAAATAACAGATGCTGTACCAGCAGACGTTAAAGCCGAAGCACTTGCAATGCGTGACGCAATTGCTAACGGGACGTATCACCCGTTCACCGGTCCAATTAAAAAACAAGATGGATCAGAATGGTTAGCTGCTGGTGAAACAGCGGACGACGGTACTCTACTTGGGATGAAGTTTTATGTGGAAGGTATTACTGGGAAAGTACCTGAATAAGCATTAAATCAGAGAGCCCCTTTTTTGGGAGGGGCTCTCAGTCAAAATTTGAGCAATCCAAATTGGCAGAAAAATTTGACATCGCTGTAATAGGAGGGGGAATTGCAGGTATTTCTGCTGCAGCAAGACTTTCTAAACATGCAAAAGTGGGACTTTTTGAACAGGAAGATTTTATCGCCCATCACTCCTCGAGTCGTTCAGCCGCTGTTTTTATATCTGATTATGGTAATGATGATGTCTGTGAACTTAATCTAATTACATTTTATGAGTTTCAATCGAAATATCCAAACATTTTAACGCAACGTGGGTTAATGTCTTTAGAAAAAGATGGTGAAATAGACGAATTCACAAATCACTCCAATAGCCTGGGCTTATCCAAAATTTCCGTTAAAGAAGCCAAAGAACGAGCACCTATAATAAATTTACAATTTGTGAAGCAAGCTTCTTGGCGCGATGACGTTTATGATATTGACACAGACCTTTTAATCCAAACATTGCGCAAGGAGTGTCTCAAAAATGACGTTCAAATTCTTACTAATTTTCAAGTAAAAAAACTCGAAAGAGTAAACAAAAATTGGATTCTAAACTCACAATTTCAATCAGAAATTCTTATTAATGCGAGTGGTGCTTGGGCTGATAAAATCGCTCAATTTGCATCACTGCAACCTAAAAACATCCAACCATATAAAAGATCAATGGCGAGAGCTGAAATAGATACCGACCATGAAATAAATAACCTCCCTGTGTTATTTGGTAGCGATGATAGCTGGTATGCTAAACCAGATGCTGGGAGTATGATAGTTTCTCCGGCTGACGTAAGTCCTTGTGAACCTCACGACGCCTGGGCAGATGACGAAGACATCGCTCTAGGGATTTATAATTTCGAAAGTATGGTAGAGGCAAAAGTAAAAAAATTAACATCAAATTGGGCAGGCTTAAGAAGTTTTGCGCCCGATCAATCCTTAGTTATCGGGCCAGATCCAGATGAGCCAAACTTCTTTTGGCTCGCAGGACAAGGGGGATATGGGTTCCAAACGTGCCTTGCTGCCAGTCAAATTACCGAGGATATTTTATTTAATCGAACCCCACGAACTTCAAAAATTTTAATTAAGAAATTTTTGCCAGATCGCTTCACTTAAATTATTCTAAAAGAAGGTTTTTTATGTGAGAAAAAGTAAATCAAAAAGTAAAAGAGTCGCCAATGTTTAGCATAGAACATGAATTTGACTGTACAGTCATTACGATACTTGACGAAGGAAGCAAGCAATTAATGGAAGATATTTCTGTAACAAATTTTGAAGAATGCACAACTTTAGAACAATATGACCCTATAAATGATCGTATTAATAAAATAACATTTTCAAACTCACAACTTGCAGATTTAGCAGCAGCAATTAAACTTCCCGAAGGATTTTATTCCCGATCTACAAAAAGAAAAAAGATTTAAAATTTCTATTCATTATATGTAGCTACCAAGACCGTTTTAATTTTTGCATACGTTTTACTATCACCCTAAACTCTAATTAGAAATTTTAGCTTCAAGGAAAGTTACGGTAATGTTTCTCTTACATGAAATAAAGAATGTTCAAATGGTGACTTGCAAAAAGCTTTAAATCAAAATATACGATCACCCAACAGCGGTTTGCACTATGCACTCCACCGGAATATTCACAGCGGGCCGCAGGCCCGTTTTTTTATGTTTGGAAAAATGACAAACGATTTGATTGCTAAATCAGCTATTGAAAAAAAGCTGTTGGAAATGATCAACCCCATTATCACAGATATGGGGTTTGAACTAGTTCGTTTGAGATTAATAAGCAGTAAAGACACAACTTTACAGATAATGGCAGCCCGACCCAATGGTTTTATAAATGTTGATGAATGCGCTGAATTATCCACAGCCATAAGCGCATTGCTTGATGTGGAGGATCCAATTATAGACGCTTATAGCCTTGAAGTCTCCAGCCCAGGTATTGATAGACCCCTCACAAGAACAAAAGATTTTGAAGAGTTTGAGGGATATGACGTAAGATTGGAAACCGTTGAACTTATTGATGGCCGAAAAAGGTTTAAAGGTACTTTAGCTGGAATAAACGGTTCTGAGATACTGATAAATGTAGATGAAGGCACTATCGGATTAGAATTCGAATGGCTTGCTGAAGCCAAATTAGTATTAACCGATGAGTTAATTAAAGAAATGCTTAAACAAAGAAAAATGAACCAAAATTTTGATGAAAAAAAATTTGATACAATTGAAACCGAAAGGTTAGAGGAGATTGAATAATGGCTATTACTTCTGCAAATCAACTTGAGCTTTTACAAACGGCAGAAGCTGTTGCTCGAGAAAAAATGATTGATCCAAGTTTAGTTGTAGAAGCGATGGAAGAAAGCCTCGCGCGCGCAGCCAAGTCTCGATATGGCGCTGAAATGGACATCCAAGTATCAATTGACAGGAAAACAGGAAGAGCCACGTTTACACGAGTTCGAACTGTTGTCACTGGTGATGAAGTAGAAAATTATCAGGCAGAAATGACCGTTGAGCAAGCTAAGCAATATATGGAGAATCCAGAAGTTGGCCAACAGTATATTGAAGAAATTCCACCTGTTGATATGGGCAGAATTGCAGCTCAATCTGCCAAGCAAGTTATCTTACAAAAAGTTCGTGAGGCAGAAAGGGACCGTCAATACGAAGAGTTTCAAGATCGTGCCGGAACAATAATTAACGGTGTAGTCAAACGTGAAGAGTATGGAAATGTTGTTGTTGATGTAGGACGCGGCGAGGCTATTCTAAGACGAACTGAAAAAATTGGACGCGAAAGCTACAGGCCAAATGATCGAATTCGCTGTTACATTAAAGACGTAAGAAGAGAGACGAGAGGTCCGCAAATATTTTTATCTAGAACAGACCCCATGTTCATGGCCGAACTATTTAAAATGGAAGTTCCAGAAATTTATGAGGACATTATTGAAATTAAATCTGTGGCCCGAGATCCAGGATCTCGTGCGAAAATAGCAGTTTTCACTACTGACACAACAATTGATCCTGTAGGCGCATGTGTTGGCATGCGAGGCAGCAGGGTTCAAGCTGTAGTCAATGAACTTCAGGGAGAAAAAATTGATATTATTCCTTGGAATGATGACCAACCAACGTTTTTGGTTAATGCACTTCAGCCAGCAGAGGTGAGTAAAGTTGTTCTAGACGAAGAGGCAGGCAAAATTGAAGTTGTTGTTCCAGAAGAGCAACTTTCTCTTGCTATAGGCCGTCGTGGACAAAATGTTCGTTTAGCAAGTCAATTAACAAATTTAGACATCGACATAATGACTGAGGCAGAAGAGAGTGCGCGAAGACAGAAAGAATTTGAAGAGCGAACACAGCTGTTTATTGAAACTCTGGACGTTGATGAGTTTTTTGCACAATTGTTGGTTTCCGAAGGTTTTGCCAATTTAGAGGAGGTTGCTTACGTAGAATTAGACGAGTTACTCGTTATAGACGGTGTTGACGAAGATACTGCTCAAGAACTTCAAGCACGTGCAAGAGAATATTTGGAAGAACAAGCAGCTAAAGCGTTAGAGCGCGCAAAAGAACTTGGAGTGGAAGAAAGTTTAATAAACTTTGAAGGTCTGTCCCCCCAAATGCTTGAAGCGCTGGCAGAAGATGGAGTAAAAACCTTAGATGATTTCGCTACTTGTGCTGACTGGGAGCTTGCCGGAGGATGGACTACCGTTGACGGTGAAAGAGTAAAAGATGACGGCATTCTTGAAAAGTTTGATGTAAGCCTTGAAGAGGCTCAAGACTTGGTAATGACCGCTCGAGTCATGCTGGGATGGGTTAATCCTGACGACTTAGCCCCCAATGAAGAGGAAGCTGAAGAGTAAGCGCCCAAATGAGTTCTACTGAAGAAAAAATCAAAAGCTCAGAGCGAAAATGCATTGCAACAGGGCAAGTATTGTCAAAAACGCAATTAGTACGCTTTGTTTTAGGGCCCAGTAACAAGATCTGTCCTGATCCTGAAAATAAATTACCTGGAAGAGGCATTTGGGTAAAAGCTGATCTTTCAGCAATCAATAAAGCTGAGAAAANTNGATTTGTTTTCTAGAGCTCTAAATCAAAGCACTNAATGTTTCGATAATTTAGCTGCGACAGTCGAAGATTTGATTGCNAAACGTATTATTAATCTTATCAGCTTATCNCGAAAATCCGGTCAATCTATATGCGGATATGAAAANGTAAAAGATTGGCTTANAAAAGATGTTGCAGAAGTCTTAATTCAATCCAGCGATGGTTCTAATCGGGAAAAATCAAGATTGAGGACACCAGATGGTGGAAATTACATTAGCTGGCTTAGTTCTAATGAACTTGGAAAAGCCTTTGGAAGAGAAAATATCACCCACTGTGCACTAGCATCTGGTGGTTTAACTCAACGTATAGTAGAAGATGCTCAGCGCCTAAAAGGATTGCGCATCGTAAAAGATCAAAATTCTTGTCGAAAGGATGAATCGGCTAAATGAGCGATAATGATGGAAAAAAAACTTTAGGTGTNCGCAGCGGGCCAAGAGCTGGTAATGTTAAACAAAGCTTTAGTCATGGGAGATCTAAAAACGTTGTCGTGGAAACGAAGCGAAAAAGAGTCGTTGTTCCAAAAGCNGGCACATCTAAAACTACTATTCAAACATCAAATAAAGAGGGCTCTAAAAATCTTCCTTCTGGAATTACCGATACAGAAATGGAACGCAGATTAAAAGCTCTTCAAGCCGCCAAGGCAAGAGAAGCTGATGAAGTAGCTCAACGTGAAGCCAATGCAAAAGAACGAGAACAAGAACGAGAACAGAAACGCCTCGAACAAGAAAACAAGCAACGCGAATTAAGGAAAGCCGAAGAGCTAGCAAATGAAAAGGCTGCTGAAGTTGAAGCTGCAAAAAAACAAGCAGAAGATCAGGCCAAGAGAGCAGCAATTGAAGCAAAAACCGNTACCAAATCAGATACTCCTCAACGGAGAGAATTTGGTGATCAAAAAGGCCCGCGCCCCGCATCGCCAAGCACACGCAAAAAAGATCGGGACGGAGATGAGAGATCATCTGGGCGTGGCCGCGGAGACGAAGGCAGACGATCCGGCAAACTAACACTGAGCCAAGCACTAGACGGAGGTGAACGTAGTCATCAAAAATCTATGGCTGCAATGAAACGTAAACAGGAGCGGGCCAGACAAAAAGCATTGGGGCAAACCCAAGAGCGAGAGAAAATTGTCAGAGAAGTACAAGTTCCAGAAGCAATAATTGTTTCTGAACTCGCAAATCGCATGGCAGAGAGATCTGCAGAAGTTGTGAAATCATTAATGAAAATGGGAATGATGGTAACTCAAAACCAAGTCATTGATGCTGATACNGCTGAGCTAATAATNGAGGAATTTGGACATAAGATNGTTAGNGTTTCTGACTCTGANGTGGAAGATGCCATNANTGAAATTGAAGATANGCNTGAAGATCTTAAGCCTCGACCACCGGTTNTCACAATCATGGGACACGTGGATCATGGNAAAACTTCACTTTTNGATTCAATAAGGAATGCTAANGTTGTTGCTGGTGAAGCNGGAGGAATAACTCANCACATTGGNGCATATCAGGTTAAGACAAANGACGGNACAATCCTTTCATTTCTAGATACTCCAGGCCATGCAGCTTTNACATCAATGCGGTCGAGAGGAGCCCAGGTGACCGATATTGTGGTTTTGGTCGTTGCGGCGGATGACAGTGTGATGCCCCAAACAATCGAAGCAATAAATCATGCTAAAGCGGCGGAAGTGCCGATGATAGTTGCAATTAATAAATGCGACAAACCAGAAGCAAACCCGGACAATGTACGAACCGAATTATTACAACATGAAGTTATCGTTGAAGCAATGTCTGGTGAAGTACAGGATGTTGAAGTTTCCGCAATTACCGGAAAAGGCCTTGATGAATTATTAGAAGCAATTGCTTTGCAAGCTGAAATTCTAGAACTCAAAGCAAACTCAAAAAGAGCAGCTCATGGAGCAGTTATTGAAGCTCAGTTAGACGTTGGGCGTGGGCCTGTTGCTACTGTACTTGTTCAGAATGGAACACTTAAACAAGGCGATATATTTGTTGTAGGAGAGCAGTGGGGAAAGGTCCGCGCGCTAATTAATGACAAAAGCGAGCGTGTTAAAGAAGCTGGACCTTCAGTGCCTGTAGAAGTNCTTGGTTTAAACGGAACACCCGAAGCAGGCGACGTTTTAAATGTTGTTGAAACAGAAGCACAGGCTAGAGAAATNGCTGAATANCGTGANAACGCNGCTAAAGAAAAGCGANCTGCTGCCGGCGCGGGAACCTCTCTTGAACAACTTATGGCGAAAGCTAAAGAAGATGAAAACGTAACAGAGATGCCTATTCTTGTTAAAGCGGATGTTCAAGGATCAGCTGAAGCGATTGTGCAAGCTATGGAAAAAATTGGCAATGAAGAGGTACGAGTTCGAGTTTTGCATTATGGAGTAGGAGCAATAACAGATACAGATGTTGGTTTAGCTGAAGCTTCGGGTGCGCCAGTAATGGGCTTCAATGTAAGAGCAAATGCTTCTGCTCGGAATTCTGCAAATCAAAAAGGTGTTGAGATCCGTTATTACTCTATCATTTATGATTTAGTTGACGATGTAAAAGCAGCTGCATCAGGACTTCTTTCAGCAGAAATTCGAGAAAATTTTATAGGCTACTCCCAGATCAAAGAGGTGTTTAAAGTATCGGGAGTCGGAAAAGTTGCCGGATGCCTTGTTACGGAAGGGGTTGCAAGAAGAAGTGCTGGAGTTCGTTTGCTTCGTGACGATGTGGTTATCCATGAAGGTACACTTAAAACACTCAAAAGGTTCAAAGATGAAGTCCCGGAAGTTCAATCTGGGCAAGAGTGTGGGATGGCTTTTGAGAATTATGAGGATATACGCCCTAACGACGTGATCGAAATTTTTGAGCGTGAAGAAATTGCTAGAAAATTAGATTAACCTGAAATAACAAATCAATAAAAGATCAGACCCAATCTCGTAGAATAGCAATCAGGGGAATATCTGCTGGCGGCATGGGATAATTTTTAAGCTCATTGGAATATACCCATTTTAACTCCTGTCTCTCTTTTGGTTTGATAATTCCTTCCCACTTTCGACAAATGAACAACGGCATTAATAAATGAAACTCTTCATAGGAATGGCTAGCAAACGTAAGTGGTGCAAGACAACTGTTCCAAGTCTTAATATCTAATTCTTCCGATAGCTCTCGCACAAGAGCTTGCTCTGGTGTTTCGCCGAATTCAACTTTACCATCTGGGAACTCCCATAAACCGGCCATCGATTTCCCAGAGGGTCGTTTTGCTATTAAAATTCTACTATCCTTATCCACCAAAGCAACCGCCGAAACCAAAACCGTTTTCATGATCTATAGTCCGCATTTATACTTACGTAGTCATTGGTAAAATCACATGTCCAGAAAGTAGTATTTGCTCTTCCAAGGCCGATATCAACAGAGATTTTTATTTCCGAGTTTTTCATGTAAAGCGCCCCAATTTCCTCCGCATAACTTGAGCAAACCCAACCATTCTCCGCAACAAGAATATCTCCAAAATAGATTTTTAGTTTATCTCTTTCTGCCTCAGCACCAGACTTACCGATTGCCATAACAATTCTCCCCCAATTTGGGTCTTCACCTGCTATTGCGGTTTTGACTAAAGGAGAATTAGCAATAGACTTTGCAAGTATTTTTGCATCGGAACTAGTTTTTGCATTTAAAATGTTTATTTCGACAAATTTCGAGGCCCCCTCTCCATCTTTCACCACCTGATGCGCCAAATCAGTCATCAAACAGGTCAAAGCATCTAGAAAGCCTTTGTGATTTTTTTCTACACGTATGCCCGATTTTCCTGTAGCAGCCATCAAAACGGTATCAGATGTTGAAGTATCGCCGTCGACTGAAATTGAATTAAAGGTTCGTTCATTTATTTCAGATAAATATGATTGCAAGACATTTTTTTTGATCAAAGCATCTGTAAAAATATACACCAACATTGTAGCCATGTCTGGAGCAATCATACCCGAACCCTTGGCTATTCCTGCAATCAAAACCTCTCCCTCATCAGTTTGGACCTTAGCTACAGAGCCTTTAGGGTAAGTATCAGTGGTCATAATAGCTTTTGCAGCCCCAAAAATATTTCTCCCGTCCTTATCGATTATCATTTGGTCCAGGACACCAATTAATTTGTTATGAGGCATTTCCTCACCAATCACACCTGTTGAAGACGAGAAAACTCTCGACTGGGGAACCTGCAACCGATCTGATAACGCAGAAGTAATTGCATCGACGGAAGCTTCTCCCCGAGATCCAGTAAATGCATTCGCATTACCCGAATTTACAATTATTGCTGCTCCCATAGAATTATCGTTTAGCCGTATTTTTTTTTCGCAATCAATTACCGCATAGGACCTAGTAGAAGACAATGTAAAAACGCCCGCAATTTCAGTACCAGGATCTAAAATTGCCAACATTGCATCTGTCCGGTCTTGATATTTAATTCCTGCGGCAGCAGTCGAAAACTCAACCCCATTAATTTCAGGTATATTAGGAAACTTAGCTGGAGCTAGAGGTGAAACCTTTTCTATTTTAGCCATACGGTATTCCCACAATTAATTTGTATCTTGTTAAGCATAATTTTTTTCATAATTTTTCTTATAAATTAATGATGTTTTTTGCGCTAGCGTTGACACTACATTGCGAGACCCTTAAATCGCTTATTAGTAATGTGGAATAGTTTCCTAATTCCTAGTTTGAGTTTCCATATCAAGCAAGGACATTAAAAGAGTTAGAGCAAGTTATATAATTGGAGAAAAAATGCTGGGATTGGGAAAACTTGCAAGAGCAGCTTTTGGTACGTCAAACGATAGAAAAATAAAAAGCATTCAACCAATTGTTGATAAAATTAACTCGCTTGAAGGTCATTTTGAAAAACTTTCAGATAAGGATTTGATTAAAAAAACAAATGAATTTAAGGAGAGATTTAAAAATGGTGATACTTTAGACGCATTACTACCCGAAGCATTTGCCAACTGTCGCGAAGCAGCAAAACGCTCCCTTGGATTGCGTGCCTTTGACACTCAATTGATGGGTGGAATTTTTCTACATCAAGGCAACATTTCAGAAATGAAAACTGGAGAAGGTAAGACCCTTGTTGCTACCTTTCCCGCTTATTTAAATGCCTTAGCAGGCCGAGGAGTACATATCGTAACAGTTAACGACTATTTGGCTAAGCGAGATGCGGAGTGGATGTCTAAGGTTTACGGATCGATCGGAATGACTACTGGTGTTGTTCATCCACAACAATCTGATGAAGAAAAACTATCAGCCTACAAGTGCGACATAACATATGCAACAAACAATGAACTGGGATTTGATTATCTTAGAGATAACATGAAAAGTGAAATCGATCAGATGAATCAAAAATATCATTATTTTGCAATTGTTGATGAAGTTGACAGCATTTTAATTGATGAGGCTCGAACTCCCCTCATAATATCAGGCCCTGCAGAGGATCGTAGTGAGCTTTATCAAACAATTGATAAATTAATACCCTCTTTGGAAGATATTCATTTTACAATTGATGAGAAAACAAGAGCTGTATCTTTCACTGATGAAGGAAACGACTTTTTAGAAGAACTGTTGCAATCAGAAGGTATATTACCAGATGGTCAGTCTCTTTATGACCCGGAAAGCACGACCATAGTGCACCATGTGAACCAGGGGCTGCGAGCACATAAACTATTTTCTAAAGATAAAGATTATATTGTCCGCTCTGACGAAGTAGTTCTTATTGATGAATTTACTGGGCGCATGATGCCGGGAAGGCGGCTTTCTGATGGCCTTCATCAAGCGATAGAAGCAAAAGAAAACTGCTCGATTCAATCAGAAAATGTGACTCTGGCAAGCGTCACATTTCAAAACTATTTTCGCTTGTATGATAAACTATCGGGTATGACAGGTACGGCAGCAACAGAAGCTGAAGAATTTAAAGAGATATATAAACTTGGCGTTGTAGAAGTACCTACAAATCGGCCAATCACGCGGGTAGATGAAGATGACAAAGTTTACCGAACGACAGCCGAAAAATACAAAGCTATAATTGAACAAATAAAAGAAGCTAATTCCAAAGGTCAACCTGTATTGGTAGGAACAACCTCTATCGAAAAATCTGAACTTCTTTCGGATATGCTTAAAAAAGAAAAAGTGAAGCATAACGTTTTAAACGCCAGACAGCACAAGCAAGAAGCCCAAATTGTCGGTGATGCTGGAAAACTTAATGCTGTTACCATAGCCACAAATATGGCTGGACGTGGTACGGATATTCAGCTTGGTGGCAATGTTGAAATGAAAGTATTAGAAGCATTGGCTCAAAATCCAAATGAAGATCCTGAAAAACTTAGGTCACAAATTGAAGCATCGCATTCCGGGGAAAGAGACAAGGTTCTAGCAGCAGGGGGTTTATTTGTGCTAGCAACGGAGCGACACGAAAGCCGCCGGATTGATAATCAACTTCGTGGACGATCTGGACGTCAAGGAGACGCCGGGCGTTCATCATTTTTTCTAAGTCTCGAAGATGATTTAATGAGAATTTTTGGATCTGAACGATTAGATAAAGTCCTTTCAACACTCGGTATGGAGGAAGGTGAGGCCATCGTTCATCCATGGGTCAACAAATCACTTGAAAGAGCTCAGGCAAAGGTTGAGGGACGAAATTTCGATATAAGAAAACAGCTACTAAAGTTCGACGATGTGATGAACGATCAGAGAAAGGCTATTTTTGAGCAGCGCCTCGAGATTTTAAATTCAACTGAAATTGGCGAAATAGTCGAAGATATGCGAGAAGAAGTTCTCGATGATGCAGTCGAAACATACATGCCAGCCAAAGCGTATGCAGAGCAGTGGGAAACAGAAGAACTAGAGACTTATGTAAAAGACATTTTTAATGTAAATTTACCGATTGTTGAATGGGCTGATGAAGATGGTGTTGATAACGAGATTATCAGGGATCGCATAAGCAACTCGGTAGACGAGTTTATGGACGAGAAAGCCAAAGTATTTGGTGCCGAAAATATGAGTAAGATCTGCAAGCAAATTCTACTCCAAACAATTGACCTAAAGTGGCGTGAACACTTGCTTAAACTAGAGCATTTAAGAAGTGTCGTAAGTTTTCGTGGTTACGCACAAAGAGACCCCTTAAATGAATATAAAAACGAGGCTTTCCAGCTTTTTGAAAGTTTATTAGGGTCATTAAGATTAGATGTTACAAAATATATGGGACAAGTAAGGCCCTTAACGGAAGAAGAGCAAAAGACCATTGTTCAACAGGTGGTTTCTCAGCAGCAACCAAGCAATCAAAGCGAACAAACTAAAGAAAATGGATTGGCTTTAACTCGTGGCCCAGGAAAAGAGATGCCAAAAAATTGGCATAATACGGGTAGAAATGAAAAATGCCCCTGTGGCTCAGGTAAAAAATTCAAACATTGCCATGGTCGCCTGATCTAAACTTGAATAAAAATGGGTAAGTTCTTAAAAACCCACCCAATATTTATACGTTCCGCTTCTCTACTTTGAATAATTTGCCAGCTATTATAGAAATAATGGCTGCGGCAAAACTAAACAAAGCACCCATTTTGGCAGCATCTTGAACCGGACCAGCATCAAAAGCTACGGTTGCCACAAAAAGCGATACAGTAAAGCCAATAGCTGAAACAAAGCCTATTACAATCAAATCAATTAACCGCATTCCTTGTGGCATTCCCAGCCGCATGGGCGATGCCGCCAGCCATCCAAAAAGAAAAATACCAACAGGCTTTCCAATTATCAAACCTGCCAGAACTAGCCAAGTAGCATCTCCTATTGATGAAAACTCAACCCCAGCATTCAACAAGCCAAAGAAAAATAAGACAACTTCTACAGGATGCTTAAGCGCATGTTCTATCATATTTAATAGATCGTGAGCATGCTCTTCCGCCGCATCAAAAAAACCAAAGGCGCGGTCAGCGTGTGGAATAGCTGGCACTATGGGTAATAGACCTAAAGCTGGATGCAAACCAGCTTTCATAAATCCATACCAGCTTATACAGCCACCCAGTAAATATGGCCAAAAAGTTAAATATTTTCTAACCAATGTTGTATAGGGTCTATCGTCTTTTCCTTCATCCATTCGGTGTGGAAGCCAATTAAAAACAAAGTAAACCAAAAAGGCTGCCGCGAATGAAGCCAGAAGCCACGCAGGAGCTAGTTCGCCTGATGGGTAAAAGATTGCCAAAATAATCAAACCAGCCGCATCATCTGCAATAGCTAAAAGTAACAAAAATCTGACTGCTGGATGACCAGCGCCAAACACTATTCGGCCTACTAAATAACTAAATGCAATGTCAGTTGCAGT
>NZGN01000086.1:0-22629 GCA_002691045.1 Marinovum sp. | reverse complement strand
AATGCCCAGCATCAATATGACTAAGCTTATGTTTTTAGTGGTGAGCCGTACAGGATTTGAACCTGTGACCCACTGATTAAAAGTCAGTTGCTCTACCAACTGAGCTAACGGCCCACTAAACAGCTACTTAGGAACCACAGAACGTCTGGTCAACCCCGAAAACGAAAATAATCTTTGTATTGCTGGATTCATGTGGTTTGGAAGCGTATATGCAGCATATGGACTCAAGAAACAAACATAGTTTACCTTTTGTGAAAATGCACGGCCTGGGCAATGACTTTGTCGTAATTGACGCTCGAGAGAAAGATATACAGCTTTCTAAAAAGGTTATATCCAGTATTGCAGATAGGCATTTTGGTGTAGGCTTCGATCAACTAGCTGTAATCTCCCAAAGCGACTTTGACGCCCATCTCTCTTTCTATAACGCAGACGGCTCTGAGTCTTTTGCATGTGGTAACGCTACCCGATGTATTGCCCGATATTTAATGGACGAGACAGCCAAAAAAAACTTAACGCTCACCACAACACACGGACAAATACCTGCAGTAGATTTAGGAAATGGTGAGACTTCTGTAAATATGGGGCAACCTGAACTCGATTGGGATAAAGTCCCTCTTGCTAAAAACATCCCAACTTTGGAACTTCCAATAGAGGGAACTCCTTCCGCTACCGGCATGGGGAATCCACACTGTACTTTCTTTGTTGAGGATGCCGAAAAAATAAATCTCGAAGAGATGGGTCCAAAATTTGAAAATCATCCCCTATTTCCAGAGCGAACAAATGTGCAATTTGCTTCTATCTCATCCCCAGATCGAATTAGAATGCGCGTTTGGGAGCGCGGAGTCGGCATAACTTTAGCATCTGGATCTTCTTCTTGCGCGACGGCTGTCTCAGCTAACAGACGAGGATTAACTGGGAAAAATGTCCAAATAGAGCTGGATGGTGGTATTTTAGACATAAACTGGCGTGAGGATGGTGTCTGGATGACAGGGCCAACAATGCAAGTTTTTTCAGGTCACATTTCCGATGAGTTTTTAAAAAGTTTATGACTGTCCCCACACTGAAATTATCAACACTTGGATGTAGGCTTAATGCTTACGAAACTGAAGCTATGCGGGAGCTCGCAACTTCCTCAGGACTGAGTAACGCTGTTATTATAAACACCTGTGCAGTAACTGCAGAAGCAGTGCGTAAATCAAAACAGGAAGTTAGGAAACTTCGAAAAGAAAACCCAAGTGCAAAAGTAATAGTGACAGGCTGCGCAGCTCAAATTGATCCTAATAGTTTTGCAAATATGGCTGAGGTAGATCTTGTAATTGGTAATTCAGAAAAAATGCAGCAAAAAACTTGGTCACAGCTTTCAAATAATGAAACCTTTGAAACTGAAAAAATAAAAGTTGATGATATCATGTCAGTTAATGAAACCGCAGGCCATTTAATCGACGGCTTCGGTTCTCGAAGTAGGGCATATGTCCAAGTACAAAATGGCTGCGATCACCGATGTACTTTCTGCATAATTCCCTACGGTCGAGGAAACTCTCGCTCTGTTCCTGCAGGCGTCATCATTGACCAAATAAAGCGACTGGTCGATAAGGGTTTTAATGAAGTTGTCCTGACTGGTGTAGATCTTACAAGTTGGGGAGCAGATTTACCAAGCAATCCAAAGTTGGGTGACTTAGTGATGAGAATTTTAAAGTTAGTACCCGACCTATCAAGACTACGAATTAGCTCTATCGACAGTATTGAAGTTGATGAAAATCTCATGCAGGCGATTGCCACTGAAAAAAGGTTAATGCCTCATTTACACCTCAGCCTACAACATGGAGATGATTTAATACTAAAGCGTATGAAACGTAGGCATTTGAGAAACGATGCCATTGCATTCTGTGAAGAGGCAAGAAAAGTAAGACCTGAAATCACCTTTGGCGCCGACATAATTGCTGGCTTTCCAACAGAGACAGAAGAGCATTTTCAGAACTCTGTTAACTTAATTAAGGAGTGTGAACTAACATGGCTTCACATTTTCCCATATTCACCCCGCGAAGGAACTCCTGCTGCAAAAATGCCTCAAGTAAATGGCAATCAAATTAAAAAACGGGCTGCTGTCTTAAGGGATTTAGGTGAAAAACAAGTAAGGAACCACCTTTCATCACAGCTTGGAAAAAACCATAATATTCTCATGGAAAGTGATTACATGGGCAGAACAGAGCAATTTACCGAAGTAAAATTTGATAAAGAACAAGTCGAAGGTAGTATTGTTTTAGGTAAAATTACCGATGCAGATGAAAAACAGCTTTTTGCAACTGCGATTTAAAACAAATGGATACTATACCTATACTTTACAGTTTTCGTCGTTGCCCATACGCAATTCGAGCCCGACTAGCCATCTATTCTGCAGGTATTCAAGTTGAGGTGCGTGAGATTTTGTTGCGAGAAAAAGCACCTAAATTTTTAGAAGCGTCAGAAAGCAAAACTGTTCCCTGTTTGCAAACTAAAGATACTATTTTGGATGAAAGTCTGGACATTATGATTTGGGCATTAAGCATAAATGATCCTGAGAATTGGTTAGAAGAAAGGGAAGAAAGTTTAGATTTAATCACAAAGTGTGATGGTCCATTCAAAAAAGCCCTCGATCGAACTAAGTATCCCAATCGATATCCAGAGGAAGAACCGCAAGAAAACCGCATGCACGCTAGTAAATTTTTAAACTTGCTAGAAAGTGAGCTGAAACCCTGTTTGTTTGGCGAAAAATTAAATTTAGCTGATATAGCTATTTTACCTTTTGTCAGACAATTTGCTCATATTGATTTTGACTGGTTTCTATCTCAACCCTGGCCAAAAGTTGCACTTTGGTTAGAAAGCTTCAAAACCTCCAAGATGTTCGGTTCAGTTATGAAAAAATACCCTAAATGGGAAGAAAATGATCCAGTGATACTGTTCCCTTAGTATATAATTTAGTGCTTATTTCACATTTTTATGTTGCTATTTTTCTGGTAAACTCAAAATCTAAACAAAAATTTAAGGCCATTCAGGAATAACCAAATGAAGCTAGTTTACTCACCACCATCTCCTTTTGTCCGCAAAGTGACAACACTTATCCATCATGCGGGTCTTGATGATCGAATTGAATTGGTCAATGTAAAAACAACCGCCCTTTCTGTTGCAGAGGAGGCAAGAGCAGCAAATCCATTAGGTAAAATTCCAGTAATGATTTTAGATGACGGAAAAGCTTTATTTGATAGTCGTGTCATAACTCGATTTCTTGACGAGTTAGCCGGATCAAATCTTTACCCTAAAGAAAGCATGTATGATATTCTAACCCTAGAAGCTTTAGCAGATGGCATCATGGAAAGTGCTGTATCCATTACATATGAAACCAAACTACGGCCTGAAAATGAGCAATCGCCATCTTGGATGGAAGCTCAATGGTCAAAAGTTTTGCATGCAGTCAAAGCACTGGAAAACGGTGAATTTAAAAGTATGGAAGGAAACCTAAATATGGGCCAGTTAGCAGTTGCCTGCGCACTCGGTTATTTAGATTTTCGACATGATGTCAGGCAATGGCGTAATGGACACTCAAATTTAGCCTCATGGAATGAAAAAATTATGGAGCTTCCAGCTCTGATCAAAACAATACCGACTGATTGATATGAAAACAGAAGAATTGCAAAAATGGATTGGGAAAACCGAGGAAAGAACCGATCTTTTAACATCTTTTCCAGCTACTGCTTTGGCAGCCACATTAAATCACGAAGAACTTGATTATACAGAAAATAAGAAGTTACCTCCACTATGGCATTGGCTTTATTTTCTGCCAATATTTAAGTTATCAGAAGCTGGCTACGACGGACATGCTGCGTTGGGTGATTTTCTACCACCAGTGCCTCTTCCCAGGCGCATGTGGGCTGGAAGTCGCATAAAGTTTTTATCGCCACTGAGGCTCGGCAATGAATATAAAAAAACCAGCACAATCAAAAGTGTCTCTGCGAAATCTGGACGCTCGGGAAACTTAGTTTTTGTAACCGTCACTCATGAAGTGAGTAGCGGCGGATCTATTTGCATTAACGAAGAGCACGATATTGTTTATCGTGAAAATGCCTCAAGTTCTTCGACATCAGCACAATTGGTAGAAGCCCCCAAAGAGTTTGATTTTTCGAATGATATAAACCCCGATCCAGTTTTGTTATTTAGATACTCAGCATTAACTTTTAACGGCCACAGAATTCATTATGATCACCCTTTCTGTACCGAAACAGAGGGCTATGACGGTTTGGTTGTACACGGGCCATTACTGGCCACATTGTTACTAGATGGTTTAGCCAGCCATAAACCCAATTCTATTGTTCAGAATTTTGAATTCAGAGCTTTGGCGCCAGTTTTCGATCATATGAAGTTTAAAGTCCGAGGAAAACAAATTGACACATGTGATTACTCTTTATGGATTGAAAGAGAAGATGGTTCGATGGCAATGAGTGCAAAAGCAGAAGTGAAGTAGAAGGCTTTACTGCAGCATTAAAAATCGAGATCACTTTCTTTTCTGATTGTTTTTCGACTGACTTTAATCTCTCCCCGTTGCTTTTTGCTTTTTATCCTCCGCCTTTGGCTATTAGCCGTTGGCTTAGTTGCAATTCTCTTTTTTTGAACGATTGTTGCTTTAAATATAAGCTCCTTAAGTCTTTTGCGAGCAATTTCCCGATTTCTCGCTTGATAACGGGTTTCTTCGACTTGGATTATAATAGCACCTTCATTTGTCCAACGCCGGCCAGCAATTTTCTTTAACCGAACCTTTACTTGATTAGGCAAATTTGGAGATCTTAGTGCCTCAAACCTGAGCTCAACCGCACTGCTCACTTTGTTTACGTTTTGCCCACCAGGACCTGAAGAGCGAACGAAACTCTCTGCAAGTTCCCAATCTTCTATCGTTATATTTTCGTTTATCTTGAGCATCACGTTTAAAATAATGTTTAATGAAAAGGGCGGCCACAAGGACCGCCCTAAAAAACTTTTTGAGATTGTAGGGAAGTGGGTCGGTTAGGAAATACCAATTGCGGACTTCACTCCTCAAGGGCTGCCTTAGAGCGCAAACTCCTCAACTTTTCCGACACCTCTCTCCAATACCTCTTTAGACACTGGACCACCTCCTTTCATTTGTTTCAGTTATCCAAAGCTTGACACAAAAAACTGAAATGTCAAAAGCTAATTATTTCTCGCATAATAAGAAATAATTATCATCCGGAAAGGAATGAGAGCAATCATTGCAATGGATACCTTGACAGACCAGTCTACCAAAGCAGTAGCAATCCACCGCGTCTGTTCAAAACCTAAGGGACCCATTACGATTTCATTAAAAAAATCAATATTGTGATCGGTGCCCAGAAAACTGGTCATCGCAAAAGAAAAGGAAATAAAGAAAAACAAAATTGTGTCTACTGTTGATCCAATTAATGTGGAGAGTAATGGCGCCCTCCACCAAGTACCATGCCTCAGCCGATCAAAAATTATCACATCCAATAATTGAGCACATAAAAATGCTGTAGCAGATCCTATTGCAATTCTAATAGTGACCGCTGGGGCCATAAAATCTGGAGCAATTTCAATGTTAATCTGCGTACCAATCAGTGAACATATAATACCCACGATAAACCCAAAAAACACAACACGGCGTGCATCTGATGGGCCATACATTCGGTTTATTATGTCTGTAACTAAAAACGCAAAAGGATAAGTAAATGCTCCCCAAGTGAGCCAATTACCTATAAAAAATTGTACTAAAATGTTAGAGACCACAACGATTGCAGCCATGGCAAGAATGCCAGGAAAAAGCTTCTTCATATTATATTCCGTTTTATCAAGGTGTTCGGAGACTTGGCCCCCGCTCATCGAGGACGATGTTTACTTAATCGGGTTTCGTCCCATTAACAAGTATAATTAATTTACGCTTGCTCCTGGCGCATTTAAAACGCCAATACACTGCTTTGGTATACGTTTAAGTGTGAGTGGGGGTTTTGGCTTTGGTTTTGGAGCATTTGGATCTCTCTTAGGTGGTTTCAGTATATTTTGAACCCATTTTTTTGCACCATCGCAACCATCACCAAGAGGAGGAGGAGGCTGATTTTCGCATTCCTTCGCATCATTGGGGCACTTTAATCTGACATGAAAGTGATAGTGATGCCCATACCAAGGTCTAATTTTTCTAAGCCAGGATCTATCCCCTTTTTCATCTTCACACATTTTAACCTTCGCACCAGGGAAAACAAAAATCCTTGCTACGCGCGGATCGCTTGCGGCAAAACGCAGTAATTTATGGTGCTCAGCTGTCCAAGACTTGTTTACGAATGCACCTTTTGATCTGCGTAATGAAATTGAAGTAATATTTTCACGCTCAGTTCTAGTTAATTTCAAATTATTTGCAGGTAGCATCCATATATCAGCATCTAAACCTGTTTGGTGACTAGCATGGCCAGAGACCATTTGTCCTCCTCTGGGCTGGGCCAAATCCCCAATATAAAGTCCCTTCCATCCATCCAGCCGGGCCACTTTTTCAGAAAGATCAACTAAGTAATCCAATAAAACTGGATGACCCCAGTTTCTGTTACGAGAAAGTCGCATGGCCTGCCACGTTGGGCCACTCTCAGGTAATATTTGGCCTCCAGCCAAACACCCAAATGAATAACCGCCTATTGGGTTAGACTGCTGCTTCGATGGATTCGAAAATTTTCCAAAATAGTCCCTCGCTTCACCTGGAGAATTTTGAGTAAAGGAAGCAGAAAAGACCACAAAAGGAGTAAAACATAAAATAATGCCTACTTTGATAATCCATAATTTTCTAAGAGCTTTTTTCACCATCTGCATCAACCCAAACTAAAACAAGCAAACCTATAATAAAAAGACCAATAAGAGGAGAGACGCCCAAGCGAGGACTTTGCGTGATCGCTGTTACGATACCAATTAACGTTGGGGCAAGAAATGCAGTTGCACGGCCCATTAATCCATATAATCCAAATGCTTCAGTGGACCGCTCTATTTTTGTATGCCTGACCATCATAGTACGGCTGGCAGCCTGCATTGCCCCACCAAAACCCCCAATCAAAACACCGCACACCATAAAAATAGTATTGGGCAGATTGGATCCATCTGATAATTGAATTCCAAATAAAGAATTTGGCGTCATTCCAACAATAGTTATGCAAACAATAATCATTATATAGATGCAAAAAGTAATTACCGGCTTGGGGCCGAGTAAGCTATCAGCCTTTCCACCAAGCCAACTAAACAAGGCCGCGCCAAGGGCTGCAATAATTCCAAAAATTCCTAGTTGAGTTATTGTCCAATCCAATACGAGTGCCGCATAGACGCCACCAAAGCTATAGAGCCCATTCATTGCATCTCTATAAAACATTGAGGAGACCAAATAAGCGCTTAGGCTCTTCCTGGCTTTTAGACTCTTAAGTAGTTGAAAAAGGTCTTTCAAACCTTTCCCTACGTTGATTTTATTTAAAAGCGCAGGGTCATCTTTTATATTTTTGAAATAGGGTATGGCAAATATAATAAACCAGATCGCTGCCAGAGGCCCAACAAAACGGGTACCTTCCATATTTTCTGGATTTAAAAACCCAAATAGAGGCTCAATACCCAACATAAATGTCGTACCGTTAGGTTGCTCAACAAGGAACAATAATGCAATGGCTAAGGCAAAAACACCGCCCAGATATCCAAACCCAAACCCTGAACCAGAAATTTTACCGATCTCATTTTGATCACCCAAGGTTGTCAACTGGGCATTCGTAAATATCAAAGCAAACTCAGTACCGATATAACCAAGGGCAAAAAAGTAAAGCATTAGAGTTAAATTGGATCCGTCAGGAACACCAACCCATGTCCCCAGAGCTCCAACTATTAACATTATAGAGAAAACATATATCCAAGGCATACGACGGCCAGAGGTATCAGCAATTGCCCCTAAAATTGGAGCACTAATACCAATAAACAGACCAGATGCTGAAAGACATATTGACCACATTGTTTGCGCTTTTGCTTTTGATGCTTCTATTTCCATGCCAGACGCTACGAAGTAGTCAGCAGCCACTGTTGCAAAGTAAGGGGCAAAAAAGAAAGTTAGCATTAATGTGTAAAAAGGCTGGCAAGCCCAGTCATAAAAAAACCAACCCCAAATGCGCTTACTTTGTGACATTAGAAATCTCCAAGATAACTCTGATCACTTAAACATTATTTACTTATATATACCAAGTTATTCTTTATCTGGTGGCCATGGACGATTATTTTCGGCCTCAATCCACTTAGAAATCCAATCTGGTATTGAGGGTTGCTCTATTTCCACTCCTAGTGCCTCGATAACTCTTTCAGGATTTATAATTCCAGCATTGTCCACGAAGGCACTTCGGTAAATGATATGCCCTGCACATTCGCCATTTTTTTTCCACATAGACTGCTCTATGTAAAAAAATCGCTCATCCCAACACAAACCTCTGCTTCGCATCTCAAAGCCTTCAAATACGTGGACACGACGACGGTAGCGCACAGATGCACCAGCCATCGGCATACTCCAACCTTTTTCTTTCAGTAAAGAAAGTAAGCCAGTCCGTTTAGCCAAAACTAGCCTTCCTAAATCATATAAAGTGAGTGCCCGTCCATTGTTGAGCTCCAACCATAAATCCAAATCCCAAGGCCAACAGAGATGATGAGAAACATGGAATTCTCCAACATTTAAAGTTGGCGCTCGCCTATTTACCCAAAATTCCTTTGCCATGCGAATTACTGGATACATCTGAGAATTACCACTTTGCGCTATACAAAAATATCAAACGACTTTTGTTGTCCAACTCCAAACACGTGCTTATAGCGATCAATCTCTGCAGCTGACCCCATAGCTTTATTTAGATTATCAGATAATTTTACGGTTGAATTTCCATTGGCTTTGACAGGTTTGCAAACAAGCGAAAAGGCATCTAACGAACCATCCGCTACCAAGCCTCTAAAATCATTTGTTAAATTTGTTCCCCATCCAAAAGAGACCTTGACACGTTCATGGAACCTTCGATGCAAATCTTTTATAGTAAGAGCGTCCAATCCATCCGAAAATATTACTAGTTTTTCCTTAGGATTTTCTCCTTTGCCTTTCCACCATTCTATTGCCGCCTCAGCGCCTTGTATAGGATCACCACTATCAATCCTAATACCTGTCCATTGCTTCAACCAATCAGGGGCTCTTTTTAAAAAGCCCTCTGTTCCATATGTGTCCGGTAAAATAATGCGTAAATTACCATCGTGTTCCTCCTGCCAGTCCGCCAAGACCTGATAGGGCGCATTAGCAAGTTCTTCATCGTTTTCAGCCAGAGCACAGTAAATCATCGGAAGCTCATGGGCATTTGTCCCAATAGCTTCTATATCTCGTTTCATGGCGATCAGGCAATTGGATGTCCCTATGAATTTATCTTCAAGACCTTCTAACATTGCCTGAACAGCCCAATCCTGCCAGAGAAACGAATGCCGTCTACGTGTTCCGAAGTCTGCTATTTTAAGATCGTCTATTTCTCGTAAATTTTCTATCTTTTCCCAAAGCTTTGTCATTGCTCGGGCATACAAAACTTCTAATTCAAATTTTGCCATTGCATTTAATACAGCACGACCTCTCAATTCCATTAACACAGATAAAGCAGGAACTTCCCAAAGCATAACTTCCGGCCATGAACCTTCAAATGTTAGCTCATATTGACCATCTATTTTTTCTAAATGATAGGCAGGTAGTTTTAATGTTTCAAACCATTCCATAAAGTCAGGGCGAAACATCTGCCTTTTTCCATAGAATGTATTGCCTCGCAACCATGTGCTTTCACCTCTAGACAAAGATAAACTACGGATATGGTCTAATTGTTCACGCAGCTCGCCCTGATCTATCAGCTCCGCTAACTTTATATTGTTGTTTCTGTTGATAAGACTGAAAGTGACAGAGGTATCAGGCTTATTTCGGAAAATTGATTGACACATCAATAGTTTATAAAAGTCCGTGTCGAGAAGAGACCTTACTATGGGATCAATTTTCCACTTATGGTTCCAAACGCGTCTCGCGATATCAACCATTAGATAAACTCCACTCCACAGTTTTGCATTTCACTTTTCGCAGCGGCAAGTGATCCATTTAAATCAATAGCTCTGCACATCTTCTCCAGAACTGAAACTTTATAACCCAAATTAGCACCGTCCTGTGCCGAATAATTTACGCAGAAGTCAGTCGCCAAGCCAACCAAATTTATTTTTTCTATTTCAAGTGATTTTAAATATCCATCTAAACCGGTAGGAGTTTTTCTATCATTTTCAAAAAAGGCCGAGTAGCTATCAATGAGCGGATTAGAACCCTTCCTTATAATGGCCTTTGCAGGCTCAATATTTAATTCTGGGTGAAACTCTGCGCCTTTACTGCCTTGCACGCAGTGATCAGGCCATAAAACTTGGTCACCATAAGGCATTTTAATCAATTCAAGTGGATTTTTTCCCTCATGGCTCGTTGCAAAGGATGAATGCCCTTTGGGATGCCAATCTTGCGTGAGTACAACACAATCATATTTTACCATTTCCTCATTAATATGAGGGATAATCTCATTGCCACCTGCTACTTCTAATGCACCGGCTGGGCAAAAATCATTTTGAACGTCTATAACTAAGAGTGCTGTTTTCATCGGCTCAAGTTATCTCGTTTTGATTAAGTTTTACCCCTAACAACTTCTATAAAGTCGCATTTAAAGCTGCCAAAATTGCGTCGCCCATTTGCTGTGTACTGATAGGATCAACACCCTCCTCACCCAGTAAGTCTGCGGTTCGGTAACCTTCTGCAAGAACACTTTCCACGGCTGCCTCTAGACGATCAGCCTCTTTTGCTTCATCAAAGGAGTATCTCAAAGCCATTGCAAAACTTAAAATACAAGCAATCGGATTTGCTTTACCTTCACCAGCAATATCTGGAGCTGATCCATGAACAGGCTCATATAATGCCTTGGGTCGGCCGTTCGCCATGGGAGCCCCAAGAGAGGCAGAAGGCAACATTCCAAGTGATCCAGTCAACATCGCTGCAGCGTCAGATAGTAAATCACCAAACAAGTTATCAGTTACAATAACATCAAATTGCTTCGGCCACCGGCATAACTGCATAGCGCCAGCATCTGCGTACATATGAGAAAGTTCAACATCCTGATAGTCTTCATCATGCACTTTTTGCACCACTTCTCGCCATAAAACTCCAGACTCCATAACGTTTGCTTTTTCCATTGAACAAACTTTATTGCCACGGCGTCGAGCAAGCTCAAAGGCAGATCGTGCAACACGGTCAATCTCACTTTCTGTGTATCGCTGCGTGTTTATTCCAACGCGCTCATTGCCTTCTTCAATGATGCCTCGTGGTTCACCAAAATAAATGCCTGAAGTGAGTTCACGGACAATCATAATATCAAGTCCAGAAACGACTTCCTTTTTTAACGAAGAAAACTCTGCAAGCGCATTAAAACATTGGGCTGGTCGCAAGTTAGCAAATAAATCCATTTCTTTGCGAAGCCGCAGCAAGCCTCTTTCAGGCTTTAAACCAAAATCTAAATTATCATAGGCAGGTCCACCCACCGCACCCAACAAAACAGCATCGACTTCTTGAGCTTTTTCCATGGTATTATCATGTAGGGGCGTTCCATGAGTGTCGTAGGCAATACCACCCACTAAATCTTCAGACACATCAAATACAAGCCCTATATTTTGACCATACCAATCAATAACTTTACGAACCTCTTTCATTACTTCGGGTCCAATACCGTCACCAGGCAATATAAGAATGGATGGATTTGTCATTTTAGGTATCCTTACAAATAATTTGGTTAAAGCCAGGGCCGTTCAATTTCTAATTTTTTTTCAAAAGCTTCAATACTCGATGATTTTTCCATCGTTAACCCGATGTCATCTAATCCATTCAGTAGACAGTGTTTCTTGAAAGGATCAACATCAAAGGAAAAAACACTTCCATCCGAAGACGTTATCGTTTGCGCCTCCAAATCGACTTCCATTCGAGCATTGGAACCTTTCTCTGCGTCGTTCATTAGAAGCTCTACTTGTTCCTCTGGCAAAATAATTGGCAACATTCCATTTTTGAAACAATTGTTAAAAAAGATATCGGCAAAAGAGGTGGAAACGACCACCTTAATTCCAAAGTCAGATAAAGCCCAAGGCGCGTGTTCGCGGGAAGACCCGCAGCCAAAATTATCACCCGCAACTAAGATGCTGGCTTCTCTGTAAGCAGATTTATTGAGTACAAAATCTTCAACCTCAGAGCCATCAGAATTATAGCGCATCTCTGCAAAAGCATTAACGCCCAGACCTGAACGCTTAATTGTTTTTAAAAACTGTTTTGGAATGATCATATCCGTGTCAATGTTCACCAAGGGCATTGGAGCAGCAATACCGCTGAACTTTTCAAACTTATCCATCAAATCATCTCCCGTACATCGGTTAAATAACCTGTAACTGCTGCCGCTGCTGCCATAGCTGGCGATACTAAATGGGTACGCCCTTTATAACCTTGCCGACCTTCAAAATTGCGGTTTGAAGTTGAAGCACATCGTTCACCTTCACTAAGTTGATCTGGATTCATAGCTAAACACATAGAACAACCAGCCAAACGCCACTCAAAACCTGCATCCTTGAATATATCCGCCAAACCTTCTTCCTCAGCTTGAGCTCGAACGAGCCCAGAACCTGGAACAACCATAGCTCGCATGCCATCTTTGACCTTTTTCCCTTCGAGGATCTTAGCTGCAGCTCGCAAATCTTCTATCCGCCCGTTCGTACAAGAACCGATAAAAACAGTATCAATTTTAATATCAGTTAACTTTTGCCCCGCGCTTAAGCCCATGTAATCAAGAGACCTTTTTACAGCCTCTACCTTACCACCTTGAAAGCTTTCAGGTGCTGGGACGCTTTCTGTGATCGGAAGGACATCTTCCGGTGAAGTACCCCAAGTCACAACTGGCGCTATATCATCACCATCTATTTCTATTACTTTATCAAAATAAGCACCTTCATCGGTGAACAAAGACTTCCAATATTCTACGGCTTGTTCCCAGGCAGCGCCTTTTGGGGCATGAGGACGGCCTTTGCAATACTCAAAAGTTTTTTCATCAGGAGCAATCAATCCTGCACGAGCGCCACCTTCGATTGCCATATTGCAAACTGTCATTCTGCCCTCCATCGAAAGGTCTCGAATGGCTTCTCCACAATATTCGATAACGTACCCAGTTCCTCCAGCAGTTCCCGTCGCTCCTATGACAGAAAGTGTTATATCCTTTGCTGTCACTCCAGGCCGTAACCTACCCTTAATTTCAACCTTCATATTTTTTGATTTTTTCTGAATTAGGGTTTGAGTTGCCAAAACATGCTCAACTTCAGAAGTTCCTATCCCATGGGCTAAAGCTCCGAATGCGCCATGTGTAGCGGTGTGACTATCACCACAAACGACTGTCATACCAGGCAAAGTCCATCCTTGTTCAGGTCCAACGATATGAACAATGCCTTGTCGTATATCTGAAACCGGATAGTAATGAACTCCAAAATCTCGTGCATTTTTATCAAGCGCTTCAACTTGGATACGACTTTCTTCGTTATCTATGCCGCTTTCCCTATCTATAGTTGTTGGAACATTATGGTCTGGCACAGCAATTGTTTTTTCTGGCGCGCGCACACTTCTCCCAGCTAATCTAAGTCCTTCGAAAGCCTGCGGGCTGGTGACCTCATGTACAAGGTGGCGATCGATATATAAAAGACAAGTTCCATCATCAGCCTCATGGGCTACATGGGCATCCCAAATCTTATCATAGAGTGTTTTTGGAGTTGTCATTTTGCTCTCCAGTGTGTTGAAATTTAAGCTGGTAAGTTCTAAATCAATTTTTCTGATAATTACAACGCATATTTTGCATAACACTAAAAAAGCGCCAAGGAAGGCGAGCGTGATCATCAATATCAAAAATTCGCATCATATAAGCTGATTAAGCTTTAAATAAACAACTATCAAGTCAGTAAAGTTCAAATATCGATACGTCGTCGTTGACGACGCATTTGAACGCGTGCTAAAATAGAAAGAAGGTAAGATGAATAACTATACACGAGGAGGGTGATATTCTGACACTTACTGTTGACGCAGTTAACACTGCGATGCAGCCGACGGCTCAAAACTCAGCCGAAGAGACAACAAGCGAATTGCTGTTGGATCGAATTCTAACCTCACTTAAAAATGATAAGGCAGAAGATATTGTGCAAATTGATTTGCGCGGAAAATCTTCCATTGGTGATTATATGATTATTGCCTCTGGACGATCTTCAAGGCAAGTGACCGCAATTTCTGAGAAACTAGTCGACAACGTTAAAAAAGATTTTGGCCTTCCAAGTAAGGTCGAGGGAAAAAATGCCGGAGATTGGGTTTTAATTGATACAGGAGATGTAATCGTTCATGTTTTTAGGCCCGAAGTACGTGAATTTTACCAGTTAGAAAAAATGTGGCAGCCTTTGACAAAATAACCTGAGAAGTTTCTCATGAAAATTTCCATAAGCGCAATCGGGCGGCTTCGTAAATCACCAGAAAAAGAATTAATTGATGATTATTTGTCAAGATTTTCAAAGCTGGCAAAACCTTTTGGCCTTTCTTTAAATCCAATTATTGAAATTGAAGATAAAAAAGGTGGCGGTCCAAAGACTGAGGCACAATTACTAGAAAAACACTTTCAAAAAAACTCAAAAATCATTGCTCTTGATGAAAGGGGTATATCTTTATCATCCAAAGAGTTCACAGACTATCTTTCAAACTGGGTCGCTGATGGTATTGGGCATTGCCATTTGATTATTGGTGGCGCTGATGGTTTAGATGCAAAAATACTAGAAAAATCAAATTTGAAAATGTCATTCGGCAAAATGGTCTGGCCACACATGCTTGTTCGTGTCATGCTAGCTGAGCAATTATATAGAGCAGCAACTATTCTTGCTGGAAGTCCATACCATAGGGAGTAATCAATGCGTATCTTGTTCTTAATTTTAACCACTTCAATTCTGGCATCATGCGACGTCCCATTTCTACCATTCATGTAAAAGATATTAGAGTGCCGTTGAGAAAACCAACCGTCAGAACTAAAGATTGAATTTATATTTTTTAAGGTAGAATTTATGCCGCCTGTGGTTTTATGCATCTTAGATGGATGGGGTTTGTCAAAAGATAAAAATAGTAATGCCCCAGCTTTAGCAAAAACTCCAAATTTTGATCATTTATGGTCAACTTGCCCAAAAACTACACTTCTAACACATGGGATAGATGTTGGATTACCGAATGGCCAAATGGGAAATTCAGAAGTAGGGCACATGAATATTGGTGCCGGTAGAATAGTCTCCATGGATTTAGGTCAAATAGATTTAGAAATAGAAAACAAGAATTTTTTCAAAAATGAAATACTTCTTAATCAGATCAAAATCATCAAAAATAACAGGGGTCGGGCCCACTTAATGAGCCTTCTTTCCGATGGTGGCGTGCATGGCCACCTTAATCACTTACTGGCATCAATAAAGTTGTTCCAGTCTCATGATATCCCTATCACCCTACATCTCATAACTGACGGCCGTGATGTTGCGCCGCGATCAGCCATGGAATTTATTGAAAAAATAACACCATATTTAAGCGCCAGTGTTGAAGTCGGAACAGTCATCGGGCGTTATTATGCAATGGATCGTGACAATCGATGGGATCGTGTAGAGTTAGCTTTCAATACAATGGTGTTTGGCGATAGTAATGTGGAGACAGCTGACGTTACCGCGGCAATTGCCAATGCTTATGAGGCTGGCATTTCAGACGAATTTATACTGCCAACAGTAATCCAAGGATACTCGGGAATAAAACAAAATGATGGTTTTTTTTGTTTAAACTTTCGCGCCGACCGTGTCAGACAAATTTTAAGTGCAATTGGCGATCCAAGTTTTTCAGAAATAAAAATAAAAAACAGACCCAAATTAACCAATTTAGTGGGAATGGTTGAATACTCTGATCATCATAGCACGTTTATGTCTACTTGCTATCCGAAACCAAAAATCAAGAACACATTAGGCGAATGGGTTTCACTGGCCAAGAAAAAGCAATTTCGACTCGCTGAAACTGAAAAGTACCCTCATGTCACATTTTTTTTAAATGGTGGGAATGAAAAACCTCTTACCAGAGAGGATCGAAATATGCCTCATTCTCCTAAAGTGGCTACTTACGATTTAAAACCTGAAATGTCTTCAGAAGCCGTGACTGATGCTTTGGTTGCGGCCATTGAAAGTCAATACGACTTTATAGTTACAAATTATGCTAATCCAGATATGGTAGGGCATACTGGAGATTTAGATGCCGCGATCAAGGCTTGCGAGGCCGTTGATATAGGAATTGGGCGTTTAGTAGATGCCTTGAAAAAAGTAGATGGAATTTTGTTTTTAACAGCTGACCATGGTAACTGTGAAACTATGATAGACCATGCTACGGGAAATCCTCACACAGCTCATACGGTAACCCCGGTGCCTGCCATTTTGTTTAATGGTCCCAAAAACAAATCCCTACACGATGGCGGTCGGCTGTCTGATATTGCCCCTACAATTTTAGAACTTATGGATTTAAACCTCCCACCTGAAATGACGGGAAAATCATTATTATCATGACTGGCAAAACAAAAAATAACACTTTGTTCGCCTTTATTTTATTGATTGGGGCCTTTTATTCAACTTCGGTTTTATCGCAGTCTTCAAAAGCACTAGAAACAATTTTTGCTATAGAAGCTTTGGATGCCGCTACAGCAGACCTGAAAAATGCAAATAATGCCAAAAAAAGAGTAAAATCTCTCAGTCAGGCTATTCAAAGCTATGAGGAAACATTAGCTATTTTGCGAATTTCTATTCGTGATTTAAGTTTGCAACAAACCCAACTCCAAAATATTTTAGACAATAACGAAAATGAAGTAATGCAATTACTGGGCGTTTTGGCAACATTTCAAAAAGCGCCTATAGCAGGTCAAATGCTGCATCCTGAAGGCCCACTCGCAACAGCACGAAGTGGGATGATTATTTCAGATGTTATCCCCATATTGCAAAAAAATGTTGAACAACTCAGAGATCAAATCACTACTTTGGAAAAATTATCAGAAACTCAATTTGCGGCACAAAATTCTCTTCAAACAGGTTTATCAGAACTCCAAAAAGCCCATACCAACTTAGGACGAGCAATAGCCAACCGGGAAGCCCTGCCCAAACGTTTCAGCACAGATCCAAAAAAACTAGAATTATTGCTNAAAGCTTCAAAAGATCTAGAGACTTTTGCTGAGTCAGTACAAACAATTGCGATCAATGAACCCTCTGTTTCTTTGCCCGCTGTGCGCGAAAGAAAAGGGAAGCTAAATTTACCCGTACGAGGTAAAATTTTACGCAAATTCAAAGAAGCTGATGCGGCTGGTGTAGAGCGGTCTGGTATAATTTTAGCTACAGATCCTAGAGCGATTGTCATATCGCCAACAGCCGCCACAATTAGATATTTAGGTCCTCTATTAGATTACGGGAATGTCGCTATTTTAGAGCCTGAAAACGGCTTATTATTTGTTTTTGCTGGAATGGACACTCTCTACGGAGAAATAGGCCAGGTTATCCCTGCCTTATCACCAATTGGATTGATGCCACGCCAAGTGGCTGATGTTGACAAAATTTTTAAGACTGGGGCTAATATTTACTCTGGGAAATTATCTGAAACGCTTTATGTAGAAGTAAGATCCGGATCAGTATCTGAAAATCCCTTGGATTGGTTCAAATAAACAAGGAACAGGAACATGAAAAAAATAATTTTAGCGGCATTTCTGGGGGGCACTTTAGGAATATTTTCAGCTGTTAAACTAGCTGGTCCTGTTTTAGCTGAGAATAACACTGANAAAGCTGATGTCTATGAACAGCTTGATTTATTTGGTGATATATTTGATCGNATTAGATCAGAATACGTAGAAGAAGTCGATGNAAAAGAACTTATAGAAGCCGCTATCAACGGCATGCTAACATCTTTGGATCCTCACTCGGGCTACCTTCCACCTGTCGATGCAGAAAAAATGCGAGAGCAAACTCGCGGAGAATTCGGTGGCCTTGGAATTGAAGTCACTCAGGAAGAGGGATTTGTTAAAGTTGTCTCTCCAATTGATGGAACTCCTGCCGATGAAGCAGGAATGGAAGCTGGAGATTTTATAACACACGTAGACGGTGAAAGTGTTCTTGGCTTAACCTTAAATGAAGCTGTTGAACGTATGNGGGGACCCGTTGGTTCTGAAATAATNATAACCGTTGTTCGGGAGGGAGAGGACGAACCTTTNGACGTAACCATAATACGTGACTTCATNAAACTAACNGCAGCGAGGGTACGAACAGAGGGCAAAAGTGTTGTTATCCGGGTCACTACATTTAATGATAACACTTTTGACAANATNAAAGACGGCTTAGATAAGGAGTTAGAAAAAGCCGGTGGTTTAGAAAGNATAAANGGCATTGTAATTGACTTACGCAATAATCCAGGTGGTTTACTATCCCAAGCGATACGTGTTTCAGATGCCTTTTTAGAGAAGGGTGAGATTGTTTCCACACGAGGCAGAAACCCTGAAGATGGAGACAGATACAATGCGACACCAGGGGACTTAATAAATGGAAAACCGATTGTCGTCCTTATTAATGGTGGATCTGCCTCCGCATCGGAAATTGTAGCTGCAGCTTTAAAAGATCACAGGAGAGGGATCGTTGTTGGAACAAAAAGCTTTGGCAAAGGCTCTGTTCAAACAGTCATGCCTTTACGGGAGCAAAGCGCGATGAGGCTGACAACTGCGCGATATTACTCTCCATCAGGTCGGTCCATTCAAAACTTGGGGGTAACTCCTGACATAATTGTCGAGCAGCCGCGTCGTCGGAATAACAATGAGGAGGAGACAGGTTTTCAATTTAGATCAGAAGCTGATCTCCGTGGGTCACTTTCTAATGACAGCTTATCAGAGGACGAAATTCAACAGATCGAAGAAGACAGAGCCAAAGCGGAAGAAACCGCTAAACTTCGAAATGCCGATTATCAGCTTGCCTATGCAATAGATATTCTCACCGGCCTAAATGCCTTAGGACCCAAAAATTAGTTNAACGTTTAAGGCTCTAAAAATGAGTTGCATTGATGTTTCAAAATTAGAATATCGAAAAAATGTGGGTATGGTTCTCATTAATGCTGAGGGACATATCTTTGCCGGGAAACGACTAGACAACAATACTGATGCCTGGCAAATGCCACAGGGAGGTATTGATAAAGGAGAAACCCCGGAAGCAGCTGCTTTTCGAGAATTATCTGAAGAAACAGGTATACATCACAGCAAAGCTCGCCTTTTAGGAAAAACTAAAGACTGGTTATCTTATGACATCCCAGTTGATCTTATTCCTAAACTTTGGGGCGGACAGTATCGAGGTCAAAAACAAAAGTGGTTTGCCTTCGAGTTTCTTGGGAAAGATTCAGATATAAACATTATTACTGAAGAGCCAGAATTCTCCGAATGGGCTTGGAAGTCGAGAGATAACTTATTATCATCCATAGTCCCCTTCAAATTAGACGTCTATCAAAGAGTATTTTTGGAACTGGGCCAGTTTGTTAAATGACTTTTGGTAGCTAAAATGAGGCCAGAGGAATTTGAGATTTTCATAACTTGTGTTCCTGGCCTTGAAGATGAACTTTTAAACGAAATACAAGAACTTGGTTGTAAAAACACCAAGTTGACATCCGGTGGCGTTAAGATAGTTGGAGGATGGCATGATGTTTGGCGGACAAACTATTACTTGAGAGGGGCAACCAAAGTTCTCGTACGTTTTGCATCTTTTCGAGCCATTCACCTGTCACAGCTTGATAAACGATCTCATAAGTTAGATTGGGAAAAACTACTCAAATTCAGAAAGCCATTTAAAGTTGAAACGGTCTGTCGAAAAAGCAAAATTTATCACTCTAAAGCAGCTTCTCAGCGGATTTCAAAAGCCATAAGTGACAAACTTGATGCAAAAGAAGATCCTAATTCCATTATAATGGTGAAGGCAAGAATTGCTTCAGATCTCTGTACGATTAGCTTAGATAGCTCTGGAGAAGGCTTACATAAACGCGGTTATAAGATTGCAACCGGGAAAGCCCCAATTCGTGAAACTTTAGCCGCGTTATTTCTTCGTAAAATGAAGTTCAACGGCTCTCAAGTCATTTATGACCCTATGTGTGGTTCAGGAACGATTGTTATTGAAGCAGCAGAAATTGCATTAGGTTTGCCCGCTGGCAGACAAAGAAATTTTGCTTTTATGGAGCTACCCTCATTTAAAAAAAATGAATATAAAGAGCTGACAAAAGTTGAGCCCAAAAAGAACAAACTGAAATTTTATGGGTCTGACCGGGATACTGGCGCTATTTTAAATTCTATTAAGAATGCAAAAAAAGCAAATGTTGAGACAATCTGTCAATTCGAAACCAGTTCAATAAGTGGAGCAACACCTCCAACTCAAGAACCGGGTATTGTGTTAGTGAATCCTCCATATGGAAAACGCGTTGGAAATCGTAAAAACCTATTCGCTTTATATAGATCGCTGGGTCAAACTTTGTCAGAAAAATTTGATGGTTGGAAAGTCGGTATTATCTCAAGCGATCCAGGGCTTGCTAAAGCAACTGGGTTAAAGTTTTTGGATATTTCGAACCCTGTGGATAATGGCGGTATCAAAGTACAGCTGTACGAAACTAAAATTAATCATCCAAAAATTTAACATTATCATCTAAAATCATGTCTTTTACTGGGTCAGGTATTTTAAGACCTTCGCGCACTTCTGCATCCAAAGAATACTCCAAATCGGCAACCTTGGAGAGGCGATTTATCACAAAATCTATCTTGCTGCGGGGGACAACTACCACCCCGTCTCTATCTGCAACAATAACATCGCCACTTTCTATTTTCTGTCCACCTATATTAATAGGCAAACCTACAGTTGCTGGACCTTTTGTAAAAGGAGAGGCCGGCGTTAACCCAGTACACCATGCTGGCAAACCTACTTCTACTAACCCAGCATAATCACGCATAGGGCCATCAGTGACAAACCCCGCACCGCCACAGTTTTTGAGCATACCCATCACTCTATCACCAGCTGCAGCGCAACCTCGATGCCCAGAAACTGAAGCTACTAAAACATCATCTTCTTGAATGTAATTTAAAGCTGCCAATGTTCCCATGATATCCGCTGCATTATTGCCAGCAGTCACAGCTGCGCCAACAACAATACAATTTATGTCTCTTCCATCACCGACTGGTTTAATATCGATTGATAATGTTCCTTCCCCATCCAGAGCGTCCGTTACAAATCCAGTTGGTATATTCTCAAATGCTTTTAATTGTTTTTTTGAGGGTCTTTCCCAATTTTTTTTAATGGTCAGTGGCTTTGGTTCTTCAATCATCTTTAAGTCCTCACCTCTACAGTTGCGGCGACTGCCAATTTCCAGTCTTTGTATCGCTGCTCCCTTAACTCGTCATCCATTCCAGGTTGAAATCGTTTTTCAAGTGACCAAGATTTTGCAAATTCACTTTGTTCAGGATAAAGGCCAACGCGCATCCCTGCTAGCCATGCCGCCCCCATAGCTGTGGTTTCTAAGGTTTCTGGCCTATCAACAGGAGCATCTAAAATATTAGACAAAAACTGCATCGTCCAATTGGAGGCTGACATGCCTCCATCCACACGCAGAACCCCGCCTTTTGCTCCATTTTGCCAATCTGACATCATCGCTTCAAGTAGGTCACGCGTTTGAAAACCAACACTTTCTAAAGCAGCCCTGGAAAATTCAGCTGGACCAGAATTTCGTGTCAAACCATATATCGCTCCCCGACACTCAGCATTCCAGTAAGGTGCACCCAAACCTGTAAATGCTGGCACTAAAATTAGGTTTTGACTGTTGTCTGATAATTTTGCCAAATCACCAGACTGAGAAGCTTTGGACAAGAGTTTTAATCCATCCCTCAACCACTGAACAACAGCCCCTGCAATAAAAATAGATCCTTCAAGCGCATAAGTTACTTTACCATCAAGTTGGTAGCCTATAGTGGTTAGCATTCTATTTTGCGAAGTGACCATTGTATTACCAGTATTAAGCAGTGCAAAACAACCTGTACCATAAGTTGATTTCATCATTCCAGGCTCGAAACAAGCTTGACCTAGTGTTGCGGCATGTTGGTCCCCAGCTACACCCTTAATAGGGATAGATACCCCAAAAATTTCTGGCGATGTTAATCCAAAGTCTGCAGCACAGTCACACACTTCAGGCATCATTTTGATGGGGATATTTAACATATCACACATCTCTGTACTCCAAGCACCGTTTCTAATATCATAAAGCATTGTCCTGGCAGCATTGGTTGCGTCAGTTACATGACTTTGACGTCCTGTAAGATGCCAAATCAGGTAACTGTCGACAGTCCCAAAGAGCAGATTCCCCGCCTCTGCTCTTGATCTTACACCTTCGACATTATCGAGGATCCAAGCTAATTTTGTTGAAGAAAAGTACGGGTC
>NZGN01000009.1:0-28089 GCA_002691045.1 Marinovum sp. | reverse complement strand
TTAGTAACTTTAGTGATTCTGTAATACTGGTTAGCTCTGTTAGTACCAGTATCGTTACCTGGAGCAGCGCCAACAAATGGGTTTGCGACCATACCGTAACGAGTCTTGAAGCCAATTTTTGGCTGGAAGGTGTTCTCACCAACCGCACGTACCATTGTCAACGGAACGTATGGGCAGTAGAAGATACCTGCGTCATATGGGTTTGCACCCTTATAACCTACGTTGATGTAATCAGTATTTGCATACGGATCAATGTAGACCTTCATTCCACCAGCAAGAGTACCGGCGAAAGTTGTGCCTGTGTCATCAACAGTTAGATTAGTGTTGCCAGCAAGAGCTGGTGTGTAGTCAAGCATTCCGCTAGCAGAAAGAGCAGCTGCTACGTCTGAAGAACACAGGATAAAGTTACCCTTACCTCTACGTGTTTCTTTAGCAATAACGTTTGCTTCTCTCATAAGCTGGACCAAGAGGCCCTTATACTTTTCAACAGACCATCTGCCGTCAGAGTCAGCATTTACATCGAAAGTACCAGCGGCTGTAATGTCAGACTGCTGTGAACCTGCTTTAGCTTTAGAGTTGATAGTTCTAACAACTTCTCTGTTGATTTCAGCAAGGATCTCAGCAGAAAGAATGTTAGCCAACTCAGACTCAGCATCCAAGCCATGAATGGCTTTAAGATCCTGAGCAAGTTCCATTGAGTACTCAGCTTTGAGTGCTCTGGACTTGGCTGTTACAGTAGCTTTTTCGATTGAGAAAGCCATTTCGTTGAACTGACCACCTGTACCCATGCCAGTGACAGAACCGTCGCCAAGAGCTTCAGCTGTTGCAGTGGCCGCAGCAGTACCTACACCAAATGCATCTTCAACGCCATCGCTGTTAGCGTCAGCAGAAGATTCACCAGAAGTACCTGGAGGGTTAATATCACCAACCAAGGATGATGAACCACCAGCTTGTGCTGGAGTACTAGCACCTGAGAAATCAGTGTCTGCTTCGTTGTACAGTGCTTCAGTACCACCTTGTGTACTGTAGCGTGACTTCATTGCGAAGATCAGTCCAGTAGGACCAGTCATCGGCTGAACACCTGCAATATCGTAGGCGATCAGGTTAGGCATTGCACGTCTAACGAGGCTGATCAGGATTGGATCCCAGTTACCAATGTTAGAACCAGTTGCGTTTGCAGGAGCAGCTTCGTTCAATTGAAACTGCTGATGGCCACGCTCTTCAGCGAGTGCCTTTTCAGTGTTTTCGAGAACAGTTGCAGTAACGGAACGCTTATAACGATCAGTCAGATCGCCGTCAACATCCAATACTGGGTTCCATTTCTCGAGAAGTTTATCAGTTGTAAACATGATTTTTTTCTCCCTATGGATTATTTTTTGTTAAGCGCTGCAAGATAGACACCCATTGAACCGGATACTTCAACATTGTTGTCGGCACCTTCTTCAATGACTTCTTCTTCCTGCGTCGTTACTTTAGCCTTAAAATAAGACTCTTTGATTTGAGCGACTTTCTCGGCGAAAGCTTCGGAGTCGTCCGCGTCGATGTCTTTTGCAAGACCAGCGAGCTTTTCAGCCTGTGCCTCGGAAAGACCGGTTGAAGCCTCAGTTACAATAGCAGCTCTCTGAAGTTTTTCAACTTCGGCTTTGAGTGCTACGTTATCAGCAACTGTGGTATTCACTTGCTCTTCAAGCTCATCTTTCTGGGTGGCGAGTTCGTCAACCAGGTCGATTTTGCTTTCCGGTACTTCAATATAGTGCTCTGAGAACACTGTGTGAAGTTGCTTCATGAATGACTCAGAGATCTCAGTGCGAAGACCACTTTCGATCGCGAGTTTGTTTTCTTCCATCCAGTTTTCTACGACGTAGTTTAGGTAGCCATCCACTTTCTCTACCAGTTCGGTATGAATGCGGTTGGTTTCTTCAGCAATTTCTTCAGCATAGCTCTCTTCCATTCTTTCGACATGCTCAGAGATTTTTGCTTTCAAAGCTGCTTCAAAGATCAACTCGGCTTTATCCTTAAAACCTTCTGACAATGTAGCTTCTGAATCTACCAGCGCTTTGAGATCATCTTCAAAGACTTTCTCGCCGTCAACTTCGGTACCTTCATGATAGCTATTGTTCATAGCTTTATAGGCATCTTCGAGTTCACCTTTCTTCATTTTTGACATTTTAGAATACATGGCATTGATCATACCAGCTTTCGTCTTAGGCGGAGTGGCTTGTGCTGGCTCACTCTTGTCGATAGCCGCTTTAGTATCTACAGCTGCTTTAGCTCCATCTACTTCTTTGGCTGCCGGCTTTGCCTTCGCTGCTGGTGCATGCGCTGCCTCTTCCAGACTGTCCTCGTTCTCAACTTCAACGTCATCAACGATTTCATCCTGGAGTGTATCTCCAATGTCGACTTGATTTTCGTCTGACATAATTGTTACTCCTTCAGAGTTAAAGTTTAGAGAGGAAATTCTTGAAAGCTTTGATTTGTTGATTGGGATCACCAATCTTCTTAGCTTCACTGATTTCTGTCTCGAATATTTCAATTTCTTGTTTCTTAAATACGCCATTCTCATAAATCCATTCTACATTTTCCATAATGCCATTTACAAAGGCTTCTGGAGCAGAAGGATCTTGGACGATGTCGACCGCGTTTAGCATGTAATCTTTATTGACAACATTAACACCGGCCTTATTAACAAGACTACCCATTCCACGACTTGAGACACCTACTTGAACCTCGCCTTCGAGCAGACCTTGTACGATCTTACCCATAGGTGTATCCAAAATAGTTGCCTTACCCACAACGTTATCACCATCCCATTTAAGTTCGGTGATCTTGTGAGATACTTTATCCAAATTGATAGTAGGTCCATCTGGGTGATTTAACTCACCAACGGCTCTACCTTTGGAAACCTGTTCTGTGACATACTTACTGCATGCCCTTTCTAAGATTTCACGGGGATACATGCGGCCATTTCTATTAGGCTTATTTGCCTGCATAAAAACGCCTTCAATGATATACTTTTTACCCTTACCATCTTCTTTGGCTTCGGTAATTACCTGTATATCTTCAACATGTTCTGTAATGAGTTTCATTTACTTTCCCGCTAATCTAATAAAATCTTTAATTCCTTTTTCAGCTTTTGATGCCGATACGTAATCATCTAGGTGATCACCATCAACATAAGCACTGAATATATTTCCTTTTTTAGCGACGATGGCCTCGTACTTATTATTCTTTCCGACCTTAAAAGACTTTACAGCCTTTTCTCCGCTAGCTAGTTTTGCTTTCCCCTCACTGAGGTTCTGTCTCATCTGATTGAACGTCTTCATCTTCATCTACTTCTTCATCATCCTCTTCGAGTTCATCATCTTCATCAGAGTCCTCATCCTCGTCTTCATCTTCTTCGAGGTCGTCCTCTTCAAAATCATCATCTTCTAGTTCGACTTGAGTTTCTTTTTCAAGCTCTTCCAACTCTTCTGGTGACAGGTGCATCTGGTTTCCCAATTCGACCTTTCTATCATCCAAAGCAGACTGGACTTTTTGGTTCATCAGTTCAGAAAAAGCTTTACCGGCATCAGCCATATCGCCATTTTGAATTTTACCAATCAGTTCTTGTGTGTCCATAATATACTCCTATTGCTGTAACTTATTTATAAAAAAAATGTTTTCTACAACTCTTCGTTATCATCTGGCTGAGCTTCTTGTTCAGCTTCAATTTGTGCGTCAATATCTTTAATATCATCTTCTGTTTGTCTAAGAATATTCTTACGAACCCATTCTTGTGAGAAGTACTTACCAACATATTCATCAATTTCTCTAATAGTACCAAGTCTTTCTCTTATAAGTTCAGACTCTTTCAGTTCTGAGAAGTGAGTATCTTGTTGATAGTCAATATTAATATCTTGCTTCATTTCACTCCATTCATCCTCGGTTACAATACCTTTTAGGACCAATTGAGTTTTAAGCAAGTCGATAAACAACATAGAGAATCGTTTACGAATCTTATTGATAAATTTCTGAAACTTAAGTTCGTCTCTTGTTATCTCAGAAGATCTACCCAGTGAGAACTGCGCTTCTTGTTCGAGTCTGTTGACTGGAACGTTGAGAGACTTATATAGTTTCTTTTGGAAGTAGACGATATCGTCGATCTGCCCGAGGTTTTCCCCTCCTGGTAATGTTGTAATCTCTGTGCCTCGACCACCTTCTCTACGCGGTAGCCAGAAGTCTTCCAACATCGACATGTGTTTACGATCATCTTTCATTTCTCCCGTTGAAGCATTGTATACCAATTTGTTACGATACTTCGTCATAATATTTCTTAGATATTCTTCAGCCTTACCCTTTGGCAAGTTACCAACATCAATATAGAAGATTCTACGTTCTGGAGCTCTTGCCAATCGGTAGATAACCAGTGAATCTTCCAACATTCTAAGTTGGTTTACTGTTTTCATTGCCTTGTCAAGATAAGACAATACTCTTTTTCTACTTGGATCCAATACACCAGATGTTACGTAACAAATAGCATCTTTTGAGATCTTAAGACCTTGTGATGATTTTGACATGGTGTTATTCTGAAACAAATAATATTCCTTCACTCCTTTAATCATCTTTGTACCAGTGATCGGATCTCTTTCTTCTTTTACCTCACGAATCTTACGTATCTTAGTTGGATCAATATTCCTTAGTTCAATGATACCCGCCTTCGGGTCTTTCTCATCGATAATTTTGTGGAAGTAAAGCCTTCCATCAATATACCATCGGCGAAAAATGTCATGGCCTTGCCAATTCATATTCAGCAACTTAACGATATATTCGAATTCTTCTGAAATTAGTTTTTTAATTTTATCGGATTGATCAAGATCATCCATATTAAGTTCAACCGGTGCTGAATTCTCATCAGCAACAATAGACTCATTCACAATGTCTTCAATAGCTGCATCACACTCAGGTTGCATTGCTAAGTTACGGTATTTAACGATTTGTTGTATTTCTGTTTTAGCTTTGTCACCTTCCATGTCAATATATTGACCAAAGTGACCGCCAGCATTTACAACATAACCTAGACCGTCATCAGAATCAGGTGCAACAAAAGAGAGACGCTTTGCATCTTCCTTTTCTTGATCTTTTCTTTTGATCTCAAATCCAAAAAGTTCTGCCATTATATTATCCCTATGCCAGTTTATCGGAGGCAGATAATTCCGCCTCCGATATATTTATAGCACTTACGTAGTTGTTCCACTCTCCCAATACTGAACTTGGAATTCAACCTGGAATTCTTCGATCTGGTTTTCAGCATCGAATGAAAGTTCAATTTGAGAAATGTTAGTTGGAAACAATCCACGAAGATCGTAACGTTTTACTGAATCTCCAGCTTTATTAAGCTGCTCAACAATCATATCAGCTTGGTAGTCAACTGGGTTGACAAGACCTGTATTTGCTGTATGCTCATTGATACCATTCATCCAGCGCTCCATTGCGTTTCTTACTGCAAAGTTAGTATCATTGATGACCGTAATAGTCCACGGTTCAAAGATTCTATCACCAGCAATTTGCAACTGTCTACCACGAAATGGAATTGTGATAGGTGCAATCACTGAAGCAGGAAGACCAGCTCCTTTACACATGAATGAGGTAAGTTCGACGTCACCACCCGCATAGCCGGGAAAGTTAATGGTTGCCTTAAACAGGTTAGCGCGTGCACCGCCACCAACAAGTTTGGACTTAAAATCATCTACTCCTAGAATAGCCATATCCTATCTCCTTACCCTGCGATCTCGTTGAAGTCAACACCAGTTCTAGTGGCGATGAAGTTCAACGTGATAAAGTTAATGGAACGCGCAGGTTTAATGTAGATGTCACAAACGAATCTGTTTGTGTCAATAACTTCTGCTGTATTGTTCGTCTCATCACAGACTACTTTAAAGTCTGTAATACCTCTACGACCTTTGACCTCTCTCAAGAACGGCTCAACAAGGTTACGGAACTGAGCCCGTGTAAACTCATCGTTGAACTCAAAGAGTTGGAACTTAGAAGCTGTGGCAATTGCCTTTTCCAAGACCATAAAAAGTCGTCTTACGTTGATTCGATCAAAAGCTGAAGGTCTTGCAAGAAGTGTCTTATCACCGAAAAGCACGGTGCCTTCGCCTGGGAACGAAACAATTGGATTTACTCTTGCCTTGTACAAGGTATCTCTTTCAGCTTTCTTCGGGTTAAATGCAACTCTTGTTACACCTCTAATTTGACCACGATTAAAGCCAGCTGGTGAGAACCATGCATCGGCAACAGCATCAGTGTTTGCCATAGTACCAGCAACATGACCAGATGATGGAATATCGATAAATGCATCATTATACTTATCGTATACTTTCAATGCTGTTGAATCGATTGTTCCATAAGAACTGGATGTTAGGTAATCGGCAAATGCCTTAACGAGATTTACTGAAGTAGCAGTAACACTACCACCGGATACGTCAGTAGCAGACTGACCACCAGGATTTGTAGTGAAAGCAACAGGAGGTGAAATGACTGCTAAACAATCTTTTCTTGCTCCTGCAATTGCAATCAAATCATTTGCTACTGCAACACAAGCCGAGCTTGCACTTGCCATGGCAGGATCCAATGGCGGGCAGATAAGCAGATTAACATCGATTGTTTCGCCATCTTCAACAAGATCAAATCCTGTTTGAATAGCTGCTGCAGTTAGTGTATCATCGTCTGTGCCTAGTGAAAGTGAATCTGTAACCAAAGCGCCAGGATCAGTGAATACGAAACTGTTTGCTGCAGTTGACAGGTTAGTACCTGCATCTGTAAGCGTACTATCGTGATCCATCCACCAAACATACTTTGATTTTGCGTTAACTACGTCTTTGTAGAAATTAGATTCACCGTTATCTAGTTTAGCATCAACAGCTTGTGATACGAATGCGAAAGTTTCTAGTACAGTACCAGCTGTGCCTGTCCACCGACCGTCTTCGTCAATAACTGTGATGTGCAATTCGTCTAGTGCACCCGTAACACCTTGTGACTCTGCATACGAACTTGTGCCTGGCGCACTATCAAAAAGTGCAGCATTCGTATATGAGTTGTAGTGTGCCGGACTACAAATTTCTACTTTAATTGAGTTACCCAGTGTACCTGGATACTTAGCAGCCCACGGCCCAACTGTGGCCTGGCCTACTGAAAAAGATGCGTCGTACTGAGTTCGTCCTTTGATAAGTACTGCAGTTGCAGAACCATCAGCAATGGCATTCTTAAGACCACTAGTTTCAGCTCTTACGACTCTAAGGTCGTTACCGTACTGGAGGAAACCAGCTGCAGTAAAATAAGAGGTGTTATTTGTGGTATTAGGAACTCCAAACAGCTCGGACAAGTTTTTCTCAGAAGTAACCTGTCGTACCTCTTCAACCGGACCCCATGAGAATGCACCCACGAAAGCACCAATAGAAGAAGAAACAGCAGGGACCACATTCGTGAGATCGATTTCACGTACGCGCACACCTGGAGAGACTTGGAAGCTCATGTGTATTTCCCCTTGTAAAACATTAAATGGTTATCATAATACGGTTTGTTTCAATCATAGTTATTTATAAAAAATCAATTCCTAATAAAGCTCTGTTTCGGTATCAATATGCCACCTTTCACCATTAATGACTTCTGACTCAGCTGATTGTCCGTCATCAAGTACACCAAATGGCACCAATTCATCTTCAATTTGTTTCATTTTTTCTTGATACATCATTTCTTTAATATTCATATCAGTCATATCGGTAAACATAGGACTTGATACAAACCATCCAAACAAAACAAAATTCATGACAAGGTCGTCATGATTACCATCACTGGCCTCATAACTATTACCCTTAGCTATAAATGTTGAAAATTCTACGATAGTGTCAGCATCTACAATATCAATTTGATCTCTTTCTACTAAATCTTTGATATTTGAACAGCCGATTCTTTTGACTTTGCGATTCATTTCTATACCAATGGCATTTTTCTTTACCACTGATTCTACAAAAACGTTTTCGTATTCTAGATCATAGTACAAACCATTACACACGACAGCTCCTTGGTCATTTGATTCAATAACCACATAAGCTTCATTGTAGGTTTTTGCATACTTATATATAATGTCGGGGAAGAGAATAGGCGAGATATTGTTATCGCGGTACACAGCCACCTGTTTAAACGGGCGAGTGCTAATATCGACTAAATTAAAAGTACTGTAGTCCTGTCCTCTTCCTTTCGCTACATCTACAAACATCATATAATCGTGTTTAGCCATTGGTCTATTATATACTTTTACTGATTCTTGTGTGTATATTGGTGATTTGGCTTTCATACCAAGTAACTTATTACCTGATATTAAAGTATTACCACTGCCATGAAAGTTGTTACCGAATTCTTGATCAAATTGAAGTTCTGAAGTATTTGATACAGTTTGTTTTTTCCATTCTTCATCTCTTCCTGGCACATCCCACCAATCAATTCTAAAAGGCTTAAACTCATTTGTACTTTGTACAGCACCTTCCCATAACTTATGGTAGATATTACCAAGTCCATTTGCAGTAGAAGTAATAATCACCTTTGTATCTTTACCAGCCGATACCACTGGATAAGTTGATGAATAAAACTCAGCAGCATTTTCAACAAAGGCAAACTCATCCAAGAAGAGCAGATTAACTGAAAGACCACGAATAGAACTACCACTAGTTGCAGCAGCCAAAATTCTTGAATTATTACTAAACTCAATTGACCCTTTGTTTACAGCTTTACAACCTGGTTGCAGAAAGAACGGAATGTTTTCCAACATAAGCGTAGCTCGAGCCAACATTTCACGAGCTGTTGCACCTTTGTTTGCCAATATAGCAATTGTTTTTTCGGGATGAAATATTGCATACCAAACAAGATATGCAACAGAAGATATTGACTTACCAGACTGACGACAAGCTAGGACAATAGAGAATCTATTTTTATCAAAGTGTTCGAACATATCTTCTTGATATGGATATAGGTCAAAGTCGACTAGACCATCATCAAGTGATATCACCTTGAGATATTTTCTTGCAAAATAAACTGGATCTTTCATGCATTTTGCATATTCACGGATATCATCAGCAGCCCATGATTGCTCTATGCCATCGCGCTTGATATTAGGATTACCTAAATACCCAAGCTCGTTATTCTTGATTCGTGTCTGATTCAATGATTGTCTCTTTTTCTTTCGCTTTTTGAATTAACATCTTTTGAAGGTCAGTTGCTGAACCTACATAGAGATTATTCTGTGTCATACTATTGGGAAGAGCTGCTTGGCTGTCTGTCTCAACTTCTTTCTTTTCCTTATGTAACTTCATCAGCTTATCAGCAACTTCAGCATTTTGCTTTATGGCAGTTGATAACACTTCAAACGCACGGGGATGTTCAGACTCTCTTGCCAAGTCCATCATTAAATCAATGGCCTCGTTACCTTTTTCAGCTAGATTATAATATTGAGATCTAGCAAACTCGTAATCATCTTTTATATCACTTTTACTCATTAGACATACACATTCGTTGAAGTCTGAATATCACTAATAGCACTAGAAGTAGCACCAGTTACTCTCTCACCTACCTCGAAGTAGGCTGTGGGATTCTCAACAAGTAGGATATTCCCACCGCTGTCCCAGCTCTTTACCGTAGCTGTTGAACCTGAATTCTGTCCAGTAACAGTCTCACCAACGGTATAGTTACCAACATTACTAGTCACTACGATTCTGAAGTTATCAGCAACCGCGGGGAAAGGATACGTAACAGCATAGGTAAACGTATCTGTAATGTTGGCAGTAGTAGGATTAGTAGTGACTTGTTGTCTTTCTAATAGACCCTCATTACCTTTATCAAAATCAAAGAAGTCACTAACAACCGTTCTAATCGTTTTTCTATCTTGTACCAAGCCATAAAAGTTAACTCTTGTTTCAAAGTCAAGCGTATAAATGATAGCTCGTCTTGTAATAAAATCACCTTCATAGTCATCATTCATAGTCACACCTTGAAGTACAATTGGAATGTCTGATTTGATACCAATTGCAGGTACCTCATTAACAGTCACTGTATAGTCTGGCTTGAATGTCGGTAATATTTGTTCAAGGATTTGCAAAGCTTCATCTTGATTCTTTGCCATAATATTTAATTGAATTCCTACACGATAAGGAGCTGGTGCTCTTACCGAGTTTCTAGTATTACTGGTTATTGAACCAACTCTTACCTCATTAGACTTATTTACAGTCTGATTAGTATCATAAGTTATTGAGGTTATTTCAAAAGACATACGTGGTAGTTTAATAGCAAGTTTTGAATCTCTTAGATCTGTCTGATTTTGAACACGTGCTAAAAACTTCTGCCTAGGTCCATAGGCCAAAGGTACTTTTATATCTTGTAGAATCTTACCACTGGCATCGGTTTTTCTAATATTGATATTATTAAACAATGTACCAAAGACAGCAATAGTTCTTCTAATAGATGAGTGGTAAAAATAACTTCCAAACATTATGTAATTTCTCCAAACGGATTAGACTCAGAGAAGTCAATAATAGTATCACCATCGGTCTCAAAGTCTTTGTTTTGTGCGAACACATCGCCTTTCATTGCCTGGTCATCTGCATCTTGTGAGAAGTACCATGTTGCACTAGTATCTAGGCCTGTAAGAATGTCGGCTGCAAGATTACTTATCTTAAATTTACGAGCTGTTCCATCAGTACCAATTTCATTAATTAGTGTAAGAGTACCAATACCACCAGCATCAACACTAAACTTGACAACTTCAGCAGTTACGTATATTGGAGCTCCCAGTGCATCAACCTCACCGGTATTTTGTCTAACAGTCTCACCTGGTGTAAAGTGACCTGAACCGTTATTCATGATGAACTCAAGCTGGTAAGAGAACTTTTCTTGCATTGCATCGACTTCACGAATACCAGTTTCAAGTTCTTCATTACTGTACTCGAATAACTCACATTCCAACTTGTACGTTGGCAGGTTACTTAACTGGTAGAACGGCTGCTCGTGTTCTACAAACCGAATCTCAAACAAAGAGTTAGACAGTGGAAGGAATATAAGATCACCTTCACTTGGTCTTGCATCATTGATTGAGTTATTATAGAATCCTACTAGATTCTCCCAGCGCTTTCTTGACACCACAAATGTAGCTTGGTCTCTAATTTCAACACCAAACTTGCCAAGAAGATCTCCCTCACCGGCAAATCCTTCAGATGTTTCAATATACATTTCAATAGTGTAAGCGTCTGTGAACTTGGAATAATCCTCATTCATAATTTCGTCACGACTAATCAGCTGCCTTGGAATGTAAATAACATCCTGGCCAAACATTTTTAGTGATTCGATGATGAGGTCTTCGTAAAGGTTTTGTTCGGTCTTTACCTTAGGAGAGAAGTATACATTAGTTGCCATTGATTACCCCATATACATATCTGGTGGCAGTTCATGCTTTAGCTGGATTTCTTCTTCCATCTTCTCAATTTCTTGGTTTGCTTCCTCCAAAATTTGTCGACCGTTGATTATTACTCCACCAGGCAGTTGCATTCCTTCAAACTTAGAAAGGTTTGCACCCCATTGCCTTTTGATAAGAGCAGTTGTATATCTTTTAAGAAACATATCATTGAACACTTGACTGTTGGCAGTTGGATCAACTACTCTGTAGCACTCAATAATAATATAACTATTTAGCTGAAAGTCAGTATCCCAGTCACCATCAAGGTAAAGTCTATCCTGATGACGCACATACCTAATTTGTTCGGCACCATTCAGTTTCATATCAAGCAGGGCAAGATACTGCATGGTTTGCTCGTAATGAGCAAGTGAACCGACAAATCCTAGGTCATAGATGTCATTGAGACGTAGCTGATACTTTGCACTAAACATATTGTTTGAAGTGGTATCATCTAATGGAAAGATTCTAGACACAGATGTGATATCATCAGTCAGTGTGATATACTCATTAGTTCTATCTGTGGCTGTAATTTGATGCTTCAGATATTCTCTGTAGACAGCATCAGAATGATAGGTTTGCCAAAACTGAATAGCCTCGTCAACACGGTCTTCCAGTTGATCTTCATCCACGTTAATCTCAATAACTGGATCACCGAGGTGGCGAAGACAATGATCTATCAATTCTTGTCTTGTAGTTGGCACTGACATAATAGTATCCCAAAATTAATTAATTCATTTAATACTATTTATATGTTTTTAGAATTTAGCCTAAGAATTTGATATTTAAGCTATTATGCACGTTGCCTCCGCCATAGATATCACCATTAGCTAAATATGTTAAGTGAACGTCAAGCAAATCATTTTGCGCACAATTTACAATTAAAGAAGCTGCTATATTTACTTCACCGGTGTTAACATATGTCCAAACAATAGATTTACTGCTGTTAGGACTAGCGTGCCCTTGGTTAATGCCATTTTTTCTTACGTTTGTTCTATGGCCAGAAGTACAGTTGCGAAGCAGATAATTAAAAGATACTTCATAATAGCCAGCTCTTGGACACGTAAATCTTCCGGTAGATGTACTATACGAAGATGTCGTATCAATTTGTTTTTCATTCCATACAATAATACCAGTTGTTGCCATTGTTAGATTCATTGCAGCTTGAACTAAAATAGGAGTTGTAACTGATAATGGAGCTACGGTTGTTAGTTTACCGTCATTAGCTATAGTTGCAGCATTATTACCGGTAAGTGAAGTGATTGCTCCTACTTTTAATGTACTCATCCGGCAATCTCCTGAATAATCATGCGTGAAATTGTTCTATCATCATATTCTGTCTGTGCCCTATCTGGAACAGATCTATTAATGTGTTGTATATAACCCGTAACCCTGCCCGCCCCTTGAAGCTTATATGTAATAGAACCTGTAGTTGCAGGCGAATCTAAAAAAGTAATATTGTGGTTATGAACTATTCCGTGCGAGTTTGATTGTGTCTGATCTGTTGCATGAGTTGATGTTCCTCTATATCTACTATCTCCAGCACCATCAGCATTTGCTCCCAATAAAGTACCATTTCTTAAAAGATTTATATATGTTTTGTAATAGTCACCTGAAGCTACAACATGATAATGAATTAAGAATTTACTTGACGCGCTAACTGGTGTAAGAGTAATTGAAAGACCAGTTATATCGACAAAAGTAAACCCAGTCATAGACTGAACATCAGTTTTAGTAGCTTCATAAATGTTAATAGTATTACCATGAGCTAAAAGATTTTTGCCTGGCGCAACAACGATATCTGATCCAGTTTGAGTTGTAATTGCATTGACTGCTAAAGTACTCATTGTGCAATCTCCGTAGCCATAAATCTTGTAAATGAAATTTGATTGTAGTTACCTGCACTTGCGTGTTTATTGATATACACATTTCCACCACTCCAAGCTGCAACATGTGGGTCAAATCTTAAAACAGTTCCAGCTGGTACATTTGGCTGATAGATTACTTTAAAAGATTCAATATGGTTTTGAGCATAAGATTCCATGTGATTAGCAATAAGCCCATCAGGTAAAGCGTTACCAGTAGCTCCCGGAGCAGTTAATTCAGATAGCCATTGAGCGGTTCCACCGTCACTTCCATTTGTAAAAACCTTCATATCAAAGTAACCGTGAGAAGAATTAGTATTAGCCAGACCGATTCGTCCATCTACAACAATCCAAGAATTAGCTAGCTTGGTAGTGACGGTAAGATTATATGTTGATCCTAAGTGGACATAGTTTGCTTTGTTATTACCATATGCTGATGTGTTAACTACTAGATTTGAACTTCCAACCTTATCACTTTGAGTAATTTGAACTTGCATGCCTGGCGCATAAATTGAAGCTGAATCTGCGCCTACAATTTTATGACCAGTCGGAATAGTTACATCTCCAGAAGTAGTAAGATTTCCAGAAGAATCAATAGTTACTGCACTGGCACCAGTTGCGTTGGTAATTGTATCAACTGCTAATGTACTCATACTATCGCAAGCCTCCCACCATTGGCAATTGTAAGTGTAATACCACTTGCTACCGTTAATGGGCCAGACGCTAGTGCGTTATCCGTAGCCGCAATTGTAACATCAGTATTTAATTCTTGTTCGTGTACTCGAAATATATCGCCTTTACCAGCTGTTGCTCCAACTGCTCCGTTTTCACCTTGGAAGTATGCCCCACCAAGTGTAACACCAGAGTTAATCTTAGCTGCGGTGATTGCACCATCAGGAATCTTGGCAGTTGTTATTGCTCCATCTGCAATATCTTGAGTAGCAACAGTTCCATCAAGGATATCAGCCGAAGTGACCGTAGTATCAGAGTTTAGAAGATTTGCTAAGTTTCTTGCGTTTGACATATTTCTATCCTATTAAAAATCCACAAAACCATACACCATTTGTTTGGTCACTATATATAGATCCACCTGTCACATATATATCTACATAGTCTGAAGCATTAAGATATACAACAACTTGTGCAGAGGCATTTGGATAGCCTCCACTATGAAAGTTTCTACTTTCTAGTCTATAAGAACCACTTCCCCAAGTTGAACTCGCATTATATCTTATAAAACTTCTATAAACCGCGCTAGAACTTTCACCGATATTATGCCACATGAAACAATAGCTACCAGCTACAGGCGCAGTAAATCTTCCATTACTGATGTTTGCATGGCCTCCAACATTTGTTAGAGCTTCATCATATGTCCAAACAGTGTTGTTTGCAATAGCAGTTGCACCACCACTATATTTTTTCATTAAGAAAGATGGTTGGTATGGCTTAGTGACAATACCTGTACCACTATCTACTCTAAAATAAGTTCCAGATCCAGCGCTATTTGTTACCTGCAATAACGGATATCCGTTAGAAGCTGATGGCGCATCATAGACTTGCACGCCATAAGGTGTAGCAGATGTTGTGTTTTGAAAACGTGCAACCCAGTCATTACCTGCAGCAAGCGTCGCATCAATAGGTGCTTGTGGCGTAGCAGTTCCAAACCCAACATGATTATTTGTAGAGTCAACATGAAAAACATTCGTATCAACTGTGAGATTATCGGTAGTTACTGATGTGTTTGTAATACTTGTTGCCATATTTCTATCCTACTAAATGACCGCCGACTGTAACATATCCACCCAAGTAACCATTTGCATATGTTGCATTAGAAGCAACTTCTAGATAATCACCAGCAGCTAAATTCCAAACTTGTGTTTTACTAGTAGTATCATTTCCACCATTAGCGTCATAAGATTGTACCCAGTTTCCACCACCTAAGCTACCGTTTTTTAAGAAAGCCCAAAGATGATAACTGCCAACAGCTGAGTGATGAGCTGTTGCGTAAATCATATATCTACCAGCTACTGGTGCAGTGAAACGTCCAATTGAGTTATTCCAATGACTTCCAATATTGTGATCAACAGTAGCAAATCCCTGCCATATATAAGTAGAAGCTTGATAATTCCAACTACCATAAGCCATGAAGCTTGGCTGACTAGGCATAGTTACATAACCATCTTTATTAATCCTCATACGTTCGGCATGACTTACACCGCCGTTATGAGTTTCAAAAAAGATTTCATCATCCCCAGCAGCAGGCCTATTAAATCCAATTGCTGCACCCCCGGTTGTGCCTAATGCATAAGCTCCAGTAGTATTAAGATATTCTATTCTTACTGTATTAGTTGTTTGAAACCGAAAGTTTCCGGTAGTATTTAAAGACTCAGAGCCAGTTGTAGTACCAACACCTAAATTGCCATTGAGTGACAATGACCCGTCTGAATGCACAGACAGATTATTGCTCGATGAACTCGAGTGTTTAATATGTTCGAGTTCGAGTGTACTCATTATTCAGGCAGATTAGCTTCAGCTGCAGCATTGCGAGCTGCGGCCGTCATGACAACTTCCAGATCAAAAGCTTGAGTGATCTGAGCGTCAATACCAGTCGCAATAGCAACATCATTAGCATTACAGTGAGCTACCAAAGCCGCAATGATCTCGTCTTGAGCAATACGTGCACGGTTATGAAGTGCATTATCGGCCCAGTCTTGAACATCAGCTGCGGCATACTCCATACACTTATTTTGTGTATCGGTAAGAGCTACAGTAATATTTGGCATTTTATTTCTCCTAGTTAAAGTTAATTACAAAGTTATTTATATTGACTATGATATTAGTCTAATTCCATATCCGCTATAGGTGGGGCTCCCGTAGAACGCTGCAACGGTTCCACCTTCTGTACAACCAAAGGATACCCAATCATTAACAGCAAGGTAAGCAACTGTTGTAAACGAGTATGCTCGTTCAGCTTCATGATAATTGCTAACAATTCTATTATTACTAGCCGTTCCATTTTTCCAAGCTCCAATAGCAGAACCGGCCGATATCACATCATTTCTGCGAATATCCCATCCATACACTAGATAATACCCTGTAACTGGTGCAGTAAATCTATCTGTAGAATAATCAAAATGATTACCTATATTATATGAATTTACTGTGCCTGCTACCATATTATGAACTGTACCACTGGTATAAGTACTAGCATAATTGTCTTGGTGTGTACCATGCCAACCAGGCTGGTTTGGAAACGTTACACCCGCTCCATCAAAGCTAGCAACATGTCTATTACCATTATCTGAAGCACTTTGACTGTTTTGCCAGACAAACATATCAATTCTATTATTTCTAATTTGCGCGCTATCATGCCGAGTTGCTATATTGTGTCTATAACTTGCGCTACCATTAAATCCAAAGTCAATTTGCGTACCACCACCTCCAGCAGTATTAGTATCTCCACAACTTAATTTTAATCCAGTATTTGTTTGCGCTCCTGAAACTGTAAGTGGCCCAGTTAAACTAGCTGCAGTGTTATTAACAACCAAGTTACTTAAGTCAATACTATTTGTTCCAGCCACTGCCGGAACTGTAAGATCATAATGGCCTGATGAAGAACCTGAAAGACGAATAGAACTCATACCACAACCCACCTTGAGTTTGTACCGAGTGTAATCGTCACATTTGATCCTAGAGTAACAGGTCCAGCTGAAACGGCTGACCTATTAGCAGGAATTGAATAGCTTGTTGCAAGTGTTTGAGCGTTTTCCCAAAACACATCTTCCTTAGCTCCGGTATCTGCCCAGTCGGCAGTAGTGCCATCAGTTGTAAGAAACTGTCCGGCATGACCTGTTTGATCTGGAACTGCAGCTCCTGGCGCTAACTTAGCAGCAGTAACCGCGCCATCCTGAATTTCAGATACAGTAACAGAGTTTGCGGCAAGATCAGCAGCCACAATAACATCTACACCAATCTTGGCTGAGTTTACTGCGTTATCTGCGATTACTGCTGTTTGTATCTGACGAAATGGCATCTATTACTCCGGCATCGGATTGTTTGTTTTGATATTATTNATAAAAGTATAAAACTCACCTGTTTTAGCTGGCTCACCAAAGTGGCCNGCATGAATATCATTCCAAAGTTTTTCTAANTGTNTATGATAACCATAANCNGNTTCACCTCCCATATAAGCAAGATGACGTGTATTCTTTACAGCTTGTGCTGCAATCCCAGCTTGAACTTCAGCCCATGTTGGTGCAGTTACACCTTCTGGCCAAGTCAAAGCATTATATTCTGCCTCGGTTGAAGGAGGATCACCTTCATAGGAGTTTGGTTCTTTACCGATTGAAGTTAAATATTCATCAAATTTTGCCATTATTTACTCCTATACGTAAAATTCTGTTATAACACAATATGAAACCTGTTGGCCACCTCTTCCGTCATCATTAGCATTTGGATTCCAAATATTAAATGGGCGAAGTGCAGAACCATCTGTGCTCTTCCATCCTAGATCACACATAAAATTACCAGCACCATTACCTAGTTCAGCAGGTGTCCAGATTCTATCAAACTCTGCGTGAACATCATTATTAGAATAGTAACCACCATGATAATACCTACAGCCTTCGTATGTTTCTATAGTGCCGCCACCAGGATTAGTCATTTTCATTTTCATGAAAAAACCAGGATATGAGTGTTTTTGAGCTCCAGGTAGATAAGCATAAACTCTTAAATGAGTATCAGCTTTTTGTTTTACAAAGTAGTTACTAGAATTAAATGGTGTCCATGCCCAGTAAGTAGTTGTAGTAGTAGGCATTGAAGTTCGAACAGAATAAGTCACTTTATCGACTTGAATTGTCTTACCGGCTACTCCAAACTCAAATCCATTTGCCGCACTGTTAATCTTAATTGCTTGCCCAGCAGTACCTGATCCATGAGCAAGTTTTGCAATATTAATCGTATTGTTTCCAAGGTTATTCAAATCTTCTCTTAAAAGAGGAAACCCACCAGCCTGATAATTGTTATGAACGGTAAGGGTTTCTTTATCGGTATCTACGAAAAGTTCGCCTTCTGCTCCAGTAACAGATGAGAGTGCGGCTGTTGTCCCTCTCCGTACTTGTACTACTTTTGCCATTTATTAACTCCCAATGAATTCGATTAGCAATGTATCTTTATCTGTATTTGTTACAGAACTTGTTGAAGCTGTTTTTAGCCTAAATTCAAATGTATCATCAAACGAAGCTGATTCAATCCAAGATACTGTTGCATGATAACCCGTTTCTAAATCATAGTCAGAATAACTTAAGTGAGAACCATTTTTCCATACTTGTAATGTGCATGCTGCAGATGGTTTAATTTTAATCTCAAACTTAAAATAGCTATTCGTTACATCTTTATTTATAGTAAATATTTTATTAGAATCAGAAAGAGTGATATTACTTACACCAACTTCAATAGCATTATCAAATGAAAGCCTAGCTGTTGTTGCACCAGTTATGTTGCATCCAGTCATAGTTTCTGCGTTTGATCTAAAGAAATTATATTTCGTATTTACTAAGTTGGTTCCAAGGTTAGACATATCAGCTCGTAACATTGGAATACCACCACCGGTAGATCCGTCATGTGCTACAAGAGCTTTATCTGAATTTTGTGATATATCTCCGGCTGCTCCAAAAGCAGTTACTATTGCTGGTCCCCAGTCTTCAGAACCAGTTGCTGTGTTCCAATCATATGTTCCTGAGTCTGTATTCCAATCTTCGGCTGGATCAAACGTTCCAGTTGGATGAGCAATAATATTACCATTTGCATTTGATCCACCAATACCAGCCCAACCTTGACCAGTATAATATTCAACTGAAGTACCTGTAGTCTCATCAGCGCCAGCAAGATTAGATGTATTCACTCGAATGTAACCAAGAGTTTCTGTTGGAGGATTAGTTACTGGAATAACATTTGCCATACCAGTTTGACCATGTTGAATTACAACTTGGTTGTATGGATAATTGTCTGGAATCGTAAATACAATAGTTGAAGGTGAACCCACTGCCGACGCCATTGAACCTTGAGTACCCGATGTAATACCTTCAGCCGAAGTAAGAGCACTAAAGTTAGCAGCTTGGCCTGCTGAAGTTTTTTCGGTATGCCTTAAATATAGACCATGACCTACTGCAAAATTACGAAACGTATATGTTGAACCTTTATAAAAAGTTAACGTTGATGTATCGGTAGTATTTGTAGCAGCGGTAGTTCTATTATAGTTTGCGGCCCATGTCCAAAGCCATGGCTCATTCTGAAGAAATCCAGGATCACCAGACTGAACATTTGCAGTAACACTTAAGTCAAAAGTTACAACTTCTCTGCCACCAGCAACAACTGTTGGCCTTTCTCCTGTAGTACCAACAGGAAGTTTCAGACCACCAGCATCAAGCTGATTACTATCACTATACCAATCACAGTGATGAAGTGCAACTACGTTATTTCCTATTCCCGATGCTTGGATTTTATCGAGTGCCATCGCCTTCTCCTATTAGGAAGGTTCGGTCGGCCAAGTAACATTACCAAGTGTGGTTCCATCCCAAGTTGGGCTTGCACCGTCTGGAAGATCGCGAAGAGCTTGACGATATGTAGTCCATGCTGATGTCATAGTAACATCACTATTTCCCATCCAATCAGACTCTGCTAATTTAGCATTGCGTTGACGACGTAGCTCTTTCATTGGAGCGGCGTTATCAATTTCGGTCATCTTAGCGTCAATTTGACTCCAAGTTACACCAAAGTCAGCTGGATCATTTGATTCAATAGCTGAACCATTTGAGTCTGCGCCTGTGACTTTTCCAAACATTGTGTTAAACTCGGCTTCGGTGGTTGGTTCACCACGAAGTACCCATTCAACAATTCCTAATTCGTTGAGTGCTTCTGCAACACTTGCCATAATTATATTCTCCTAGGTTAGTATTTAAATTACTCTGTTATTTATAATAGTTTATGCTTTGATTTCGTACCAAGTCAAAAATGTGGCACAATCACTATCTCCACTTGGATAGTTATAATATCTTGAGCCACTACCAGAACTGTAATATTCTAAATTATAAGTTCTCGTTCCGCCGCCAGTCTGATAATCAAGAAGTGTAATATCTGATCTTACTCCACGCCACCCACCATCACCATTTGTATTTCTACCATATTGACCGAGATTAGTAGAATCAGAAGTCATAATTCTCCAATAAACAGTATTGGCTGCTTCGAGTAAATCATTAATTGATAGCGTCAAATAAACTGTATTTCCTGCCGTTATTCCAGGAACAGTGAAGCTTTGGCATGTGACCCAATTCTGGGTAGTAGTCTGATTGTAGGTGGTTAGCTTAGCTGAACCCATACGAATTACATTTCCAGTAGCTACCTCTGCAACACCGGAAAGTTGACTCGATGGTAAAGTGCCTGATAAACTTCGATTATTAATTTTAGTTAATGGCATGTCTTTATCCTGAAATTCTATGAGCGTACATGTAACAATTAGGGCCTAAGTCAATGCCGCCAATTGTGTTAGTAATCGAGCCAATGTTTTGATAAACAACTGCGTTTATAGTATCTCCATCAGCGATTGAGGCGAGAGTAGCTACATTTGCATATTCGTAATATTCATTTTGCATATACTCTCCTAGTATATTTCCTCCATTTTTTTGAATCCTTGCGTGCCAGTTTCCATCGGTACCACTGTTTATTCTAACTCTAAAATTAATAGAGTATATGCCACCAGAGCCTGATCCACATGTTAAAATTGCAGAAGACATAGTCCAACCATGCATAAAATCAGTTGTATCAAAAAAAACTGTAGCCGCTGTTGCCTGTGCAATGGTTTGAGGATTAACTCGTGACACATGAAAGCATGGTACTTTTCCATTAGGAATTAGTGGTCTACCATTTGCGTCAATATTGATAGCTTCTGCGCCGGTATTATTTTGAATTTGATCTACTTTTAAGATACCGGTCATTGTGCAACCTCCTGCAAAACAATTGTTGACTTATCATTGTCAAGATGAGCATACCAGTTATTGCTTCCCGATTGTCTACCGACTTGAACATTATACGAAATTTGATTTGTAGTTGCTGGACTGTCTAATGTGTGACAAACATAATAATCACCATCACCTACAGTTCCTTCATTATCAGAAAGACCATATCGTGCAATTGCATGAATATTTGTAGTATCTCTGCGCGTTCGAACAATAGCATTGCATCCTTGCTGTGTAAACAATCTCATTGTTACATTAACTAAAATTTTACTTGTTGCAAATTTAGGCGTAATATTTGCCGCCATACCGACATCAAAGTACGTTCCAGTGTTCGATCCACCAAAAACTTGAGTAGTTGTTTCATAATATACTGTTTGAATAACCATACCAGGAGCATATACAGATCCACTGTCTGTTCCTACAATCTTTTGTCCAGTCGGTAAAGTAATTTGAGACGCGTTGTTTGCACGAATGTTATCAGTATAAAGCGTACTCATTGTGCGATCTCCAAAAGAGTTATTGTACTTGTTGCTGTACCGTGCTGAGCGTCCACTTTATTAGAGCTATCGCTTGCATAAGTATTTCTAAATTGTGTCTTATATGTAATTGCACTCCCAACAGCCGGCGAATCTAAATATTGCAATGCAACTGTAGCCCCTGCGTTATAACCCCCACCACCAAAATAAATTACATTCAAAAAATCTTTTACTGCAGTCGTATTTCTCATAAGTCTTATATCTGGCTCATTATGAAGAGAAGAAATATTAGCCCATATTGATTGACCAATAAGTACAAGAACTTTACTTGTTGTCAACTTAGGAGTAATTATTGCAGATAATCCAGTATCGACAAAATTATTTGTAGTGTTAGCTACTTGAGTTTCTTGAAACCCGTATACAACTTGAATCACATGTCCTGGCGCAGACAAAGTTTGGCCAGATGGTACAACAATCTGGTTTGCACTAGCACCAGTTGGTACACCTCGAATCGTGGTTACTTGTAATTCACTTGCCATTTATATCACCGTTAATGTTCCGTCAATAGTCACCGTTGCATCTAAGCGAACCGGACCAGCAACGAATGCGTTCTTTGTACTTGCAATCGTGACATTTTGGTCAATGACTGCATCGTTAACTCGAATAGGAGTATCATCAGCTACGAGGCTTGATCCTAACTTATTAGTATTTATAGACGCATCAGAAACTGTTGTGGTATTACCTACTTCACCCATAGCTGTAATAAAGTCAACTACGTCAGCAGATACTAATGCATCTCCAAAGGTAATGGTTGAACCATTTACAGTATAACCAACTCCAGGCTCTTGCATAACACCATTGACTGAAACCAGTAAGGATTCAGCATTTGAAGGTTCAAACGCAGCAGAGTTATAGGTTAAACTATAAGCACTTGACCCATCGGTAGTAATACTATCCAGTTTCTTAAACTCGCCTGTCTTCGGGCTTTTTCCAATAAACGGCATAAATTATTCTCCTAATCCTGCTAAATAAGTTTTAGCAGCAGTTACTGAAGAATTAAATAGTGTCAAATCTTCTGAACTTTCGGTAATAACTGAAAGCCCGAGTTGATATTCAATCCCTTTGATTACTTCATTTATTCTTACTTGATCAGTACTTTCGTCTGCAATCAATTGATCTAAATAAGAACAACCATTTGTTAAATCTGTAATATATGTTGTAAGCGTAGGTGTTGGCATATTAGTATCCATTCTCATTATGCATACCAGTCATTGCACCAGCATACCAAAATATTTGATCAGCATAAAGTGTTTGTGAAGCATTAGTTTGAGGAGCATCACCATTACCATTTGATGGTCTCATTTCAAGAGTCATTCCATTGCCACCTCTGCCAGTTACATCTAAAACACGAGCTGGTTGATTAGTATTTTGATGAACAGATCCTCTAAATCTAAATCCACCATCATCTTCAGCGTCTTGAGATGACCCCGCTCCATACCAATGATTAGAACTAGGTCCAGAAATTGGTTGAACTACTGTATTAGCAGTTACATCAAAAACTCTCCATGTCCAATAATACGTACCAGAACTAATATACCCAAAAAAAGTTACTGACATCATATTTGCCCAGTAAGTTGCTAGGTATGAATTACTTGGTAAAGTTACTGTGCTAGACACAGTACGCCATCCTGTTCCAGACGCTGATGCAACTGAGTTATCCCAAGAATATAACATTGAACCCAAAGACAATATTTTTGGATGAGTAATAGCATCATTGGCAATCTTTGCAGTGGTTACAGCATCATCCGCAATTTGAGAATTTGCAACTGTACCACTAACATTTGACATATTAATTACTGATCTTGTCATTGTGTAATCTCCATTATGAATAATGAACTATCGCCGAAAACGGCTGTACCAGTTCCACCAGCGCTTTCCATGTAAATATAGGGTCTAAGTCTAATTGTTTGAGCACTTGTAGATGCAGGACTAAATATTCCTGTAACCGTTTCGGCAGGAAAGTAGCTACCACCAGTTAAAAAACTACTATGAGGATACCAAGGATAATCAGAGTTATCTATGCTATCAGTTCCATCATTTCGAGTTATTATTGACCCATGAGCCATTGTTGCGGTTGCAGCCATTGATGTCCAACCTGTCATACCAACACAATATAAAATATTGCTAGTAGACGTAGGTGTAATTACAATAGATTTAGCCTCTACATAAGTACGTCCTCCTCTATTAGCACCATATAAAGTAGCCCCAGTTGCGGCACTACCATTAAAACTGGTATTGGTCCATCCTGCTGCTGAAATTGAGTGTTTAAACTGAACTACTGAACCTGTTGGCATATTAGCTGCTGCTACATTACCAGTAAGTTTACTTGCTGCCATAGCTGCAATATTAGAATCTGGTACTGATAATCCAGTATGAAGATGTGCAGTAGTTACAGTATTATTTGCTATTTGAGTAGTACCAACCGAATTTGCTGGTGGATTAATTGATCCAACTGACTGACCTTGATAAATCAAGTAACATGAGTCAGATGATGTGACAGCTGCTGTAAAGGTAATAGTATTTCCAGATGCAGAATATGAAGTGTCTGGTTCTTGACGAACGTTATTAATAAACACTTCCATATCATAAGCATTTGTTACACTTCGATTTAAAGTGTATGCAGTACTTCCATCACCAGTAATTGTTTGCTTAGCAAGTGATTGATACTGTTCAGCTGGTGTACTACCTAGAAATGGCATTAAGTAAGCTCCAAAATTCCTACGGTTACGTCTAACGCAGTAGCTGCTCCAGCTCTTGCCGCTAAGACATCACCCGCTTCTAAAATATATTTTTGCCCGGCTAATACTTCAAGTGTTGTATTACCAGGAATCCCTACGTCCGATAGAAGTTCGGCTGTTGTACTTGCCGATGTATCAGTAAACTTAATTTTTGCGGTGACTTCACTACCTGTTTTATTTGCAATTGCCACACCAAGTATAATTGATGTTGTACCTGATGGTGCAGTGTAAATAGTTGAATCACCAGAATTATTAACACTGACTACTGATGCGTTTTTAAATACCTCTGCCATAATTTCCTATCCTAATGCAATTGATAACGCTATTGCCGTGCCTTTACGAGCTAGCGTATTATTAAAAGCTGTTTCTAATTTAGCAGCTGTAATTTGGCCATCTCCTACAGTTGCTTCATCTCCAAGACCGGAAAGAGCAACTCCAAAGAAAGCTGTACCAGCTGCTGGAGCTGTTGTAAAGGTTATTTGAGAACCACCACCAGTTACATTGTAAGCTGTATTTGGCTCTTGCATAACACCATTTATTGAGATAAGGAGTTGAGTGGCAGATCCTACATTGAATGCAATATTACCTGCAGTTAAATTAAACGCAGTCGTACTACCATCAAATGTTGGTGCATCAATTTTTCTAAACTCACCTTTGGTGGGTTGATTACCAATATAGTTTGCCATCGAGTTCCCTATCCGTCGATACTATTATTTATACGTCTTCCCAGTGCGCCCATCCACACCGAGTACAATTTTCAGTTGAAGATTTTACAGTTGTTGTTTCATCTTCGTTATCAATTGTTGTTTCTGTAACCTCTACATCCTGAATGTTACCACAATTTGTACATCTATAATCTGCCATCTTAATCTCCCGTTGGAAGTCTTAAACCATAGATTGACCACCAAGATCCTTGCGCAAACTGAATATTAGTTGAAGTTAACTTATTCCAAGTAAATTCAAATCCACCAAATGAACCGGCACTTGATCCAGTAGATCTAGCTTGAATTGATTGATTATTTCTATAGGTACCATAGTTACCCATGTAGATACTAGCACTCTGTTTGTATGTGTGAGAAGTAAACTGAAGATAAGTTCTATATCCAGCAGTTGTTTGTGCTTGGTCAATGTTATATAAATTTGCTCCATCAATTGTGCCAGTTAATTCCGGACCAAATCCACGAATGTGCATATCACCTTGAACACCTCCTCTAAAGACATTATTTGCAGAGTCTCTTGACCAGACTGCATTCAAAATCTTTACGGTAGTTGCTGCGTTTCTAGAGGCGCCTACTTGGTTACCTGTAGTCCAGTCTTGATATAAGTTACTTCCATACCACACACTATTGTTTTGCGAAGCTTGCGTGTAGGTCAAAAAGTCAAACAAAAGATTAGTATCGCCCACACTACCAGTCTGAGTAAAGTGCCAGTATATCATATAATTTGTGTAAAGGTGTCTAACACTTGTTACATTAATTCTAGTAGTATAATGTCCTCGACTATTTGATTGTTGAAAATTAGAGTCACCATCAGACTTACAAACTTTAGTTTCAATGTGTTCCCATCCAGAAAGACCTACACCTTGTGATGTAACATTCATCATAGAAGCATTTAATGTCCCATTGCCAATTCTAGCAGCTGGTATAGTTCCACTAGTTAAATTTGATGCATTTATTTTTGGTGTGATAAGTGCCATTACTGCGCAATCTCCATAGCAATCATTCCTCCTCCGGTAGGATTATTAACGGTGTAAAGATTTGAATCTGTAGCGCCAGAAGAAGCGATTCCTTGTAAGGTATAAGTAACTTGACTAGTTGTTGCTGGATTATCCAGCTTAAAACCTACTGCATTTATCCTACCAGTATTTGATTGTCCTTCACCGGTTATTACGAGTGTTGAACCATTTCTTTGTACACGAGTTCCCCAATGTCCAGTGGTTGTATTTAAAGTCTGAAAATAATGAACATGAATTAAAGAATTATTAAATTTTGGAGTTATATTTAATGTTATTAAAGTGGTATAAGAAGATGTAGAAGCACCAAAATAGATAATTCCAGATCCTTCGGCTTCTACAACTTGAACTACATGTCCTGGAATCTGCACACCAGAGCCAACGTTGAGTTCCTGTACTTTATTAACATACATTGTACTCATTGTGCGATCTCCATAAGTGTCATTGTAGAAGCAGCACCTATTGCTCCACTATCACTTCTATTCATCTTAATTGGAGATGCTCCATTGATAATCCAAACCTTTGGTTTATAAGTAATAGCACTTGTCGTATTAGGTGAATCAAGATAGTTTCCACATGCATTCATAACAATTCCACTTGAATTTGCTTGGCCAAAGTTATTATCCAGGCCTGTCCAAACGTCTACTGTAGTTCCACCAATACCTCTTGCAATATCACCACTATTTGCACCGCCAATTTCTCTATCAAGAGCAAGTCCATGACCACAACCTTGAGTGCTACAACTATAGTTAAAGTTAATTGTAACAAAAATTTTGCTACTAGCAAGTTTAGGTGTAATTGTGCAATTCAATTCTGGTACATTGTTCATTGAATTATTAGTACTGTAAATAACTTGTGTTTGCATATATGTTTGTTTAACTTGAAGTACATGACCTGGTGCATGAAGTGTAGTGCCAGAAGCCACACTTAAAGTACCAGAACCTGAGACCGTGGAGATATTATCAGCTTTAATTATAGACGTCATTGTGCGATCTCCATAACTGTAAGATTTGATGAGGCACCCTGATACCCACTAGGTGATCTGTTAATATACAATGCTTGTCCTGAACCGGGTTGATATAGAGTAAATTTATATGTTATAGCACTTGAAGTTGCAGGACTGTCTAAATAAGATACTCCACCAGCACCAAAACTGGCATTACCGTTATTTCCAAAATTATTATTATCTAATTCACTAGAAATAATACCACTCATAGTTGATCCTGTTCCATAGCCAATATGTGTACTATCTCTATAAAGTCTAACCATAATATGATTTACATTTGAAACGGTTGAAACATGCCCTTGAATTAAAATCTTACTAGTGGCAAATTTAGGTGTTATAGCGACAGATACTATGTCGGTTTCTTGTGCTGTAGTAGTAACACCAGTTGTTGAATGAGTGCTTTGTACCTGAATCACGTGACCTGGTGCATGTAAAGTCTGACCAACTGGAATACTAATTGTGTTGGGTGTTGACCCAGCCGCTAATCCTTTAATTTGTTCTACTGATACTATTGACGCCATTTATACCACCGTGAATGTTCCATTAACTACGATTTCGGCATTAATACTAATTGGACCTGCAACCATTGCATTTTGGTTTGCACCAACAGTAATATTACTATCGATCGTATTTGTATTTATACGTGCTGGAGTAGCAGTAACTGCCAATGAACTTGCAAGCTTAGCTGGTGTAATTGCCGCATCCGAAACTGTAGCTGCGTTAT